>NZ_JACKZU010000266.1:0-11587 GCF_014222165.1 Nostoc sp. 2RC | reverse complement strand
GCCGAACCAACCTATGTATAAGCGGTTGTTGGTGCTGGTTATCCAGTTGGCGAAGCGACCCCATACGTTGGCGCTTTGGCGCTGTTGAATGGTTGCTGTCATTGTTTTATGATTGCGTTTGAATTTATGTATGTATCAGGCGGTTTTGTTTTCGCCTATGAGTATACTTTACACTGCTTTACAAAAATTAATCAAGTGCTGTGAATTTTGGAAAACTAGTTTTAATCATTAGTTTTACTTATTTAAAGGTAAGCAGCGAAGCTCAAAATATGCTGCATCTACCCACATACATAGAAATTTATAGTTCTATTTTGGTTGGATCGCCTACTTACCTGGGAATAATAGCTTTGTAGATTACCGCTATTCCAAAAAATTAACCCTCAGGTTACCACTGGGGGCTTTTTTGTTTGGCAAAATGGCAGATGGGTCAATTAGAGGCTTGCTATGGTATGGAAGTAGGATACATTCCATGCGAAAAGTACTGACTTGCATTACCTCTGGTTAACCACCAGGGGTTTTTATTCTTCGTAAAAAACATTGTATGGAAGACTGTTGACGGTTGAGAGTCAACAACCTGAACCGGAATAATTTATTTTTCGGAGTTCCTTAAAACTAATTCACTAAGCTCTTACGCATTTGAATTACATATATTTTCATGTTAGCTGTTGACTGTCAAGTGTCAACAAACCTAATGAATGATTGTGCAGTTTTTAAACGTAATAGCTGATGATTTGTATATGCTGGTTGGCAGGGAAAGTATTTTAAACAGGGAAATTGGCAAGAAAATTTTGCGTATCTCATCAAAATTTTAGAAAGGGGCATGGCAGAGGGTTGTTTTCGTCAACTCGATCCATTTCTCACCACCATACATATTATTGGCGTTTGTAATTTATACTTCAATGCTTACGAAAACATTAAGCACACTAGACCGGATTTAGAACTGCTAAGTCCAGAAATGATTCAACAGCATACCCAAGCAGCAGTCAATTTTATTTTGGCCGCTGTGCGATCTACTGAGAATTAATGAGTAAAAGGGACTCTTAGGGACTTTGGATTAGGTTTGAAATGTAAAGTCCACGAAAAGAAATTTTTTCTGGTTGTTGATGAAGCTTGACTTACTAAAACTAAATCTGGCGATCGCTAAAATTGTGAATAACATCAGTATTAAGACTTACGAATTCCGCACAGTGCTACTAGCCTTCAACTTAGGATAAGCAATGCGCTTGTGATTAAATTGCTGCCAAACATCCACAAATATCTGAGCAATTTTTGACATTTCTTCCCGCGTTAACCCAGAATCTATGAGTTGATTGTCTTGCCATCTGGCACGCAAAATATTGTTCAGCATTGTTAAAGCTTGTTCTGCGGAGACATCTTTAGCCGATCGCTTTTCTTCTCCTTCACCTACCTTGCTTCCCTTCAGTGGTAGCGGACGTTTGCTAGATGCTTCGAGCGATCGCAGCGCCGCTTCGCAAGCATCCGCCAGCATGACAATTCCTGTTTCCCGTGACTGGGGAATCGGCCCGTCGTAGCGGAAATCTGCTTCATTTACCCTTACATTTGGATCTTCTTGAGCCATTTGCTGGGCTTGGTGATAAAAATAAGCAATCAGCATTGTTCCCTGATGTTCTGGAATAAAAGCTTGAATGGCTGTAGGTAAAAGGTGTTTACGCGCCATCACTAATCCTTCACTGACGTGCTTTTTGATAATTTCTGCACTTTTCCAAGGGTCTTTAATTTCTGTATCGTGTTTATTCGGCCCCCCCATTTGATTTTCAATAAATCCCAGAGGGTCGTGCATTTTTCCAATATCATGGTATAATGCACCAGCTCTGACTAATTCAACATTGCATCCTAATTGTTTGGCAGCAGCTTCAGCCAGGGTAGCCACAAATAGCGTGTGTTGAAAAGTTCCCGGAGTTTCAGTGGCAAGTCTTTTCAATAAAGGACGGTTTGGGTTTGCCAACTCTGCGAGGCGGATGGGAGTGACTAAATCAAAAAATCTTTCCAAATAAGGACTCAAACCTAAAGCGATGACACTCCAAACAAAGCCTGACGAAGCAAATAACCCTGCTTCTCGGAGGACGATATACCAAGTTGAACCAAATACTTGGCCAATTAAGACTTTGACAATCAAGTAAATACCGCCTTGAGTTAAAGCGATAGCCACGCCTAATAAAGCCAATTCCTCACGCGATCGCAGTCTTTGGGCGATGCAACTACCTAAGATTCCTCCGCCTACACCAGCTAAAAGCGCAGCTTTGCTCATATCCAAGCTGATGGCTAATATTGGTGACAGCAGTGCCACAACTGTCAATCCCAAAGTATGGCCGTAGAAGCTACCCAACAGTAAACCAAGGGCACTCCAAGTAGTGTAGGGTAATCCCATAACGATGACTCCTGGTACACTCAAAGTGAGGAGTAACACCAATAGGCGATCGCGTTGTCGTAATTGGCAATCAATATGTCGTTCTACCCAGACAAAAATGCCAATGGCAACAGTAACAATGCATCCTAATTTCACCAATTCCACCCACTTCACTTGACGGCGAATCAAATGATAATGCTGTAATACCTCAAAATCCCAGGCACTAATCTGCTCTCCTTGTTTGACAATCACCTGACCTTGCCGTACATTCACCATTACAGGCGACACCCCAGCGGCAGCTTTTTGAGCTTTTTCTCTGGTTTTTTCCTCATCTTTTTGCAGATTTGGCTGAAGTACAGCTAATAAGACTTTGCTGGCTAATGGTTCGGCATCTTCTGGGACAAAGGTCTGGATTTGTAAGTTGATTGCATCTTGTAGAATATTTTGTGGCAGTCCTTGGGGGATGCCTTGAGTGAGAATGCGCTCTGCACTTTGATGGATTCCCAATTGTGTATTTTCCCAGTTAGCATCTGACAAGTTTAAGAGCAAAGATTCCTCATATATTGTTTCAGGACTAACACTCTCCAACTGTAAGAGTTTGGCAGTAGCTTGAGTGTATTTTTGACGTGCTGCGGAAATTTGGGCAATCAGTGAGGCAAAGCTTTTCTCAGAATTTGTCAGTTGGTAAGCTTCTAGTTCTTTTATTGCTTGAATAGAGTCAGTATTTTGACTGACTTCGCTCAACAGAGAATTTTCTTTGGGTAGTACTTGATTAGTTACAGCAGCACTTCGTCCTGTGATTTTTCGTTGCTGGTTTCGATGATTTTCCAGAGCCAGTATCACTGCTTGCCATTCCGACTCAGAACAAGAACGGAGGTAGTGCTGGCTAAATTGAGACAAAGCTGTAGTATCAAAAAACGGAAAGGCTCCTGCAATGGTACGAATTTCATCACCATTATCTAGAAGTTTTTGTAAATTTTCATTGATGCGATCGTTCATTTGTACATCGATCATCAATACTGCTATAAAGCCTTTACTAGCAGCTTTACGCTCAGCTTCTGTTTTTTTCTTATCTTCAATGCTATCTGTATACGGCGCTCTAATTGTCTGTGGTGCTGGATTGCCAATTTGTATTTGAGTTTGATTGTATAATCTATTACCAATTACACCTGTAAGAGATACTATAGCGATCGCTAAAATGACAAAGCAACGCTTTCCATGTATCCAGTTGCAAACAACTGTATAAATACTACTGTGAGTGTTAGCTGATTTTGCCATTAAATTTAGCGCTCTTTTTTGTTTTTGGCGATCGCTTTTGTCATTGCTTTTTGAGACAAACAAGATTACATTTCTGAAGATAGCTTTTACAAGTTCCCTTCTATGGCTTGTGCCTTTAAATAGCTTTCCTTTACGGCGTAGCAATCTGTACCATCGCCGCCAGTAAGACAATTGCTGGGTCAAGAACTGCAAAAATGGCTCTGTGGTTTTCATTATCTCTGCCTGCAATTGCTGACTTTGATAAGTTAACGATGTTGATTTTTCCAGGATGGTTAAATCTATCCTTAGGAACCCTAAGCAAACAAGGGGGCTAGACCATCAGCATTTAACTTTAAAGTTTTTGCAGCCATGCAAATCACAGTAGGGCTACCGGAAGTTAAAGCTTGAAAAAAGAACCACCTCTGGCTTGAGTAACGCCGTTGAAGCAAGAATCTCCTGTTGTTGTAGGCACAAGAGTGTCAATTAAGTTTCTGAACTTTAGAGCGTCAGCCCTAATGATAAGTTTTCAACCGAACATAAAGTCAGCGGCTTCAAACCTGGTTATATGAAACTTGAATGTTCATTAGCTTAGCTCAAGACAAAACAATCATCAGGAAATTTAGATCTGCGGCTACTACTGCAACTACGGTTGCGGAAGTTAGCTACAGAAACAAATCGAGGGTTTACTGAAAAATATTAGTATAGGATACTTTCAATATTGCGAGTTTGGCATCCGCACTGTTGTTCGCTGAAAATAGTATTAACGCAACCGAATAACACGAGGAGCTGCGTAAACTGAAAGCAAAGCTGCCTTGGAGATGGCACATTCCTCCTCTGTTAACTTTTTAGGATCTAAGCGGATGCTATTATACAATCCCGACCACACAGCCACAAGTGCATCAGCCAATTCTAACATTTCCTCAAAGCTTGTTAATTCGGACGTTGGAGAGTTGTTTTCTAAAAACAAGACTCGCCAATTTAAAGGCATTCCTGCTGTAGTGTTATAGGCACCTGATAAAGCAGCTGTAATTACACCCGTAGAGTATGCTATCAGATGCGTGGCTTGTTGTTTGGAATCACCTTTGTGAGTCGCTCGCAAAACTGCAAGACGAAAGTCTTCTAATGTACTCAGAAAACAATAAAATGCAATGGCAATTGTGTTATTGAGCGTTTCTTTACCAGTAAACTCAGCTTGTACCCTTTCTAATCCAGCGCCTTGTGCTAATAAATTCTGAATTCTTAATAATTTTTTCGGTATTGAAGTGGGCGTTTCTTGCAGGAAGGCAATTGTTTCGGGAATCAGTGTCAGGGGATCGAGTTTCTCAGTCAAAGCCAAAGCAATGGTATATCCTACTGCTAAGGTTCCATCCCTAACTACTGGGTCTTCACCCCAGATTTTTAAGAGACTTAGCAAGTTTTTTCGTAACTTAATTGGATTTTCATGATAAAAAAGTGCCACTGGTAATGTGGCAATAATTATCTCTGTTGGAGTTAAATCAAGAGAAGCTTGTTGTTGACGGGCTATCCAATCATCTAAATCTAATCTACCCAAGTTAATTAAACTTTGGGTACCGAGAATTGCCATTCTGCCAAAATTGGGGTAATTCTGAGGCTCTATTCCACCACCAGAGGTTAAACTTCCTCCCAGGAATGCTCCGAATAAAGTACCTCTAAACCGACTGATAAGAGAGTAACGCATTAAATAGTGAGGAGTGAGGAGTTAGAAGTTAGGAGTGAGGAGTGAGGAGTTAATTATCAAAATTTATAATTCCTGACTTTGCTATCAAGATTTTAACTTCTAACTCTTAAATAATTTACTAGTGCTTGTAAGCCCAACACCATCCATATCTTAACTCCAAACTCCTAATTCCAAACTCCAAATTCCAAACTCCAAACTCCTAACTCCAAACTCCTAACTCCAAACTCCAAACTCCTAACTCCTAACTCCAAACTCCAAACTCCAAACTCCTAACTCCTAACTCCTAACTCTTAGCTCTTAAATAATTTACCAATGCTTGTAAGCCCAACAAGTAACTTTGATGGCCAAAACCACTGATTTGACCAATTGCTACTGGGGCTATGTAAGAGTGATGGCGGAAATCTTCCCGACGATAAATATTACTTAGATGTACTTCTACTGTAGGCAAGTTTACGGCAGCGATCGCATCTCGCAATGCCACACTTGTGTGGGTATATGCCCCTGCATTAATTAAAATTCCTTGATGTTGCCCCCATGCTTGATGAATAGCATCCACCAAAATTCCTTCATGATTCGACTGCAAGGGAAAAATTTTCGCCTGTAATTTTAATCCTTCTTCTTCTAACAGGCGGTTAATTTCCGCTAATGTCAACGAGCCATAAATTCCTGGTTCTCGCTGTCCTAGCAAGTTTAAGTTTGGCCCGTGCAGTGCCAGAATACTTAAGGGTTCTAAAGTCGAGGTTACCACTTTTGGGGCTACTAGCGACGGCGTGAGCGATCGTTCACAGGAATCGGAATCAGTTCCGGTTCCGGCTCAACCTCTGGCCCTAAAAGGCTCTCAATTAGCCTGCGTGCTAATTCCTTAAGCTTTTCTAGCACCTTTTCTATATAGTCCATGAACTGACCGCTCCTGAGATACTACCTCAATTTTGATTAACAATTACGCATTAAGTTGCGTACTTTTGCACCTCTAGCTTTTAACGTAGCTCATACACAATCCCGTTTTTGGGACATTAGCCACTTCTAAAATTTGGGGTTGTGTTTTCCCATACTTTTTAGAGTATCACACTTGCAACCTATAGAACTGCATCCTACCAGGGATGGGTATCTAGGGTCAAGAGTCAAGGGGAGCTGCTAATTTATCAAGCTAAAATCTGCTGGTTTCAGATTGGGGGATGGATCAAGAAAATTTTGAACTTTGCAAGGTTGCTCAGTAAATTATCCCAAATCTCAAATCTTCAATTGTTAGCCTTCTGCCGTCTTTTTCTTCGTCGCTGTGGTCGATGACTTCGCTGTTGACTTAGATGCAGTTGACTTAGATTTAGAAGTTGTTGATTTTGTAGTTTTGCGAGTGGATTTTCCTGTCCCAGCTTTAGCAGCCAACAATTCCAAAGCCATAGCCAGCGTTATATCTTCTACAGATTGACCCTCTGGGATTCTGGCATTAGTTTTGCCATGCTTGATGTAAGGGCCATAGGGGCCGTCGTAGATATTCACTGGGTCGTCGTCTTCTGGATGTGTACCCAATTCGCGTAAAGCTGCCTTGGACTTGCTGTTGGTGGAACTGCGTCCCTTTTTTGGCTCGGATAATAACTCCAATGCACGTTCCAGGGTGACTGTCAATACATTATCTCCAGCTTTCAGGGAGCGATAATCTTTTCCTTCCTTACCCTGGTCGTGAACGATATAGGGGCCAAAGCGTCCCAAACTCGCTTGAATTTTGCTGCCAGTAACTGGATGAGTTCCTAATGTCCGGGGTAGTGCTAACAGACCAACAGCCATTTCCAGGGTAACGTTTTCTGGGGTGACGCCTTTGGGTAGAGAAGCTTGTTTCGGTTTGGGATTTTCCTCGGACTTGTCCCCTAATTGGACATAAGGGCCATAGGCACCAATTTTCACATAAATTGGTTCGCCAGTTTCGGGATGGCGTCCTACTTGGTCTGGGCCGGTGGTTTTTTGCCGCAGCAATACTTCTACCTGTTTGGGGTCGAGGTCAGCTGGTGTCAAGTCTTTGGGAATTGAGGCAGTGACAACACCTTCACCATTTTCAACTTCAATGTAAGGGCCATATTTACCAATGCGGACTTTGGCTGCTAAATTTTCTAGTTCTACAGTTCTGGCTTTAGAGGCATCAATTTGGCTTTCCTGTTCCTTGACTAGGGTTTCTAGACCTTTGTCTCCCAAATAAAATTTCTGGAGGTAGGGTAGCCATTTAGCTTCACCTGTGGCGATGTCGTCGAGGGTTTGCTCCATTTTTGAGGTAAAGCTGGGATCGACGATATCGGGGAAATGTTTTTCCAGCAAGTCTGTGACGGCGAAAGCTGTGAAGGTAGGTATAAGGGCGTTATTTACCAATTGGGCGTAACCCTTGTCGATAATGGTACCAATGATGCTGGCGTAGGTACTGGGACGACCGATACCTTCACTTTCTAAGGTTTTTACTAGAGTAGCTTCGGTGTACCTAGCCGGGGGTTGAGTTTCGTGACCAACGGCTTCCAGTTGGGTACAATTGGGGCGATCGCCCACTTTCAGACTAGGTAAAATTACTTCTTGGTCTTCTAGCGCTGCTTCTGGGTCGTCTGAGCCTTCAACATAAGCGCGTAGGTATCCCGGAAATTCAATGCGCTTGCCAGAAGAACGAAAACCAGCGTCTTCGACTTGCAATTGTACGGAAATTTGGGTTTGCCGAGAATCAGCCATTTGGCAGGCGACGGTACGTTTCCAAATCAAATCGTAGACAGCGAGTTCGCGACCGCCCAAACCGGTTTCTTGGGGAGTGCGGAAAGTGCTACCTGCCGGACGAATTGCTTCGTGTGCTTCTTGTGCGCCTTTGGATTTGGTGGTGTATTGCCGGGGCTGGGGGCTGAGATATTTTTGACCGTAGAGTTTTTCTACACAACTTCTAGCAGCGGCGATCGCTTGATCTGACAAATGCACCGAATCTGTCCGCATATAGGTAATATACCCCTGTTCGTACAAATTCTGGGCAATTCGCATCGTATCGCGGGCTGAGAGGCGCAGTTTCCGGTTAGATTCTTGTTGTAGGGTCGAGGTCGTGAACGGTGGTGCTGGTTTACGCGTTACTGGGCGTTCTTCGATGTCAGTGACACTCCAAGTTTTCCCAGTCAGGCGTTCCTTCAGGGCTAGGGCTTGTTCTTCATTGAGCAACAAAACATTGCGACCTTGGACAATTTGTCCGGTTGCAGGGTCAAAATCGCCGCCACTAGCGATTTTGGTTCCTCCTAGCGTCACCAACTGGGCAGCAAAGGGTGTTTTATCCTTTTCTAAACTGGCTTTTAAATCCCAGTAAGTACCTTCATGGAAAGCCCGACGCTGGCGTTCCTTGGTCACCAAAAGTCGCACCGCTACAGACTGCACTCGCCCAGCAG
The DNA here is from genome assembly GCF_014222165.1 of Nostoc sp. 2RC. Classification (NCBI taxonomy): domain Bacteria; kingdom Bacillati; phylum Cyanobacteriota; class Cyanophyceae; order Nostocales; family Nostocaceae; genus Nostoc; species Nostoc sp. 2RC. The sequence goes on along the minus strand of NZ_JACKZU010000266.1, from coordinate 2,874 downwards.
ATAATCCCCAGGCGATTTTTTTCCATAGCAGCGGAGACAAAGTATAACCCACTAATCGGTCTAAGATTCGCCGCGTTTCTTGGGCGCGAACCAACTGCTCATCGATATTGCGGCAGTTTTTCAGCGCTTTTTTGATGGCATCTTGAGTAATTTCGTGAAACACCATCCGCTTAGTCGGAACTTTCGGTTTCAGCAATTGGTATAAATGCCAACTAATGCTTTCACCTTCCCGGTCTTCGTCTGTTGCCAGAATCAGTTCATCTGCATCTTTAAGTGCATCCTTGAGCTGAGTGACAATTTTCTTTTTGTCTTTCGGGACAACATATACCGGTTCAAAGTCGGCGTCCACATTTACCCCTAGCTGCGCCCATTTTTCCCCTTTGACGGCGGCGGGAATTTCAGTAGCCGACTGGGGGAGGTCACGTACATGACCCATAGACGCCTCTACCTTATAGTCTGATGGCAAGTAGTTGCGAATGGTACGAGCTTTGGTTGGAGATTCGACGATGACGAGAGTTGACATGGAAATTTCAAAAAAAAGAATAGCTGCTAAGCTAAACAGTCAAATTGAGGTAATTTTTACAAATTGTCAAGATAAAACGTCACGCTTAGGGTGGTGATTTAATCCTCACACAAACTGCCCGCTTGGGAGAAAATCCACCCTAACTTAGGGTACAGTCCTTCCCAGAGTATAGGAGAGGGAAAGCTAGATGTGAATTTCCAGCTATTTCAATCTTTAACTTATCTATCGCATAATTGGCGAGTAGAGTTTTTAAAATACTCCGCAAGTTGAATGAGGGAGTGGGGAGATGGCAACGCCTTGGGGAAAGGTAAAAGGAGGGATCTTTCTTCTCTGCTTTGCCCTTTGCCCTTTGCCCCTTGCCCCATACCCAATGCCCCATACCCAATGCCCCATGCCCAATTATTAAGAGCTTGTGCCAAAATTAAACCAAACTCAAGCAAAAAAGCGAAGTGGGTTTATGCCCATGTCAGGAAAGCAAAATCATGCTACCAATTCGTCAAGGTGATGTCATATTACTGCCTGTGGAGCAGGTTGAAGGACAAAAAATACCTCATTTAACTTTGGCAGAAGGCGAAGTTACGGGTCATAAACATCGAATTACTGAAGGCAAGGCAGAATTATACGAAAAAGATAGCACGCTGTATTTACGAGTTTTTTCACAGTCGGCATTGCTATCTCATGAGGAGCATAAAGCGATTTCTATTCCCCAAGGTAACTGGATGGTGAAAATTCAGCGAGAATATGAGCCTGAAGGTTGGCATTATGTCGCTGATTAAGAATTTAACGCCTGAGCAAGAAGCTTTGATTCCAGTTTATCGGGAGAAGTGGCGAAAAGTTGCATTTTCAACTGAGAGAATCGATCGTGAAAAAGCCTCTGAAGCCTTAAAATTTGCTTATACTGCTTTTGGCTTTGAAGTACCGAAGATTATTTTTTGTGATAGCCCGTATGCTGCTTTCAGTGAGATATTTTTGTATAAATTTGACCAATTGATACAGGAATTTGAATTTCCTATTATTAGTAGATTAAATAAATCATCTGCAAGCCGAATAAAAAAGCAACAAAAAGTTTTTCACCCTCTACCAAAACTCCTCGGTAAGCAAATAGACTTTTTTTATGAATTAATAGATTCACCAATATTTCAGCCAATACCAGATACTAAAATATATGATTGTCTTTATTTGGAATTGGATAGTCAAGGTTGGGATTACGAACATGGACTATTCTATACACATCTCATTCCAGAACTCATTATCGAAATATATGAAAAGTTACAAAACCAACCTGGGACAAAATTACAAAACCGGATTGGAAAGCGATTGTGGTTTTTTTTACGAAAACGTTTAGATTCTCATATAGGGAACGTTTATTGGAAATCGTGGCAACCAGATAAAAATACTACAGTAGGTAGTGTATATGATTTTTATTTTAAGGTTTTAAATTTTGATTATGATGTGGAAAAATTCCAGCACTACCAATCATTAATAACAGAATGTGGTTGGATTTTCGCTTTTGAAAAAGTAGCAATTATCTGCGATCGCCCCCTTCACTTGCGCTTCGATAATCAAAATCGTCTCCACGCTGAAGGCAAACCCGCTATTGAATTTATTGATGGATATAGCCTCTACTCCTACCACGGCGTAACCTTACCTGAAAAATACGGCAAAATCCACCCCCAGCAATGGCAACCTCAATGGCTTTTATCAGAGAAAAATGCCGAACTACGCCGAGTATTAATTCAAGGTATTGGTTACGCTCGAATTTGCCAAGAATTACAAGCTATTGAATTAGATACTTGGGCTGAATACACGCTATTAAAAATTGATGCTGATGTTGATGAAGAACCAATTTCTTTATTAAAAATGACTTGCCCAAGTACAGGCTTTATTCACGCCTTGCGAGTTCCGCCGAATATTAACTCAGCACGTGAAGCAATTCGCTGGGTTAATTGGGGAGTAGATGTAGAGGAATTTGGCGTGCAAACATAACTACTTCAGGGACTCTCCCCGCTAATAAATTGTTGATACAAATTAAAAATTTTTCAAATGCATCTCTTTCATCTACAGAATAAAAAAGGATTATACTATCCCAACCCTGAGATGACGTAATATTAAATTTTGCTTGTATCCACTCTTGAAATCTGTCAAATTTGCTTTCTTGTTCTGTTCTTGGTAAGAGTTTGTTTGAAAAGTGGTTAACTGTGATTTTAATTACCCCCCTTAATCCCCCCTTGGTAAGGGGCGAAACAATAAAATCTAGTTCCCTCCCCTTATAAAGGGGAGGGTTAGGGTGGGGTAAAAATATTTGATACATCAATCATGACTTTTCAAACATCTTCTAAGCCAAGTTCCAT
>NZ_JACKZU010000265.1:0-11629 GCF_014222165.1 Nostoc sp. 2RC | reverse complement strand
AAAGGTTAAAGGTTAAAGGTTAAAGGGTAAAGGGTAAAGGGATAAATTTAACCTTTCCCCCTTACCCCTTTCCCTTTCCCCCTTCCTAAAGCCCCATCCCCAATCCCTATCTTTGCCAAAACCTAAAATTAATACTTCCACTGGTACGACGGGAACGGCGGGGGGGGCTTCTTCTTTGGCGGTTGTTGATCCTTTGGTTGGATTCTTGAATTTCAGTTTCTTCTGATTCTTCAACTTCCAATTGAGTTTTAGCTTCTTCTTTACTTCCCCACCAAGCAGTAATCCATCCTCCACCCAAGGCGGCTATTGCACCCAGGAAAATACTCATGGGTGCTGGATATCCCAAAGATACAAAACCAAGCATGAAAAATAACCAGTATTTCAATCCTGTATCAACGCCATCAGAGGAGGCTACTGTTGGAGGTTGAGGACTATTATTGGTTGCACTTGTAATCCAGGTGAGGATAAAGCCCCCCAAAATTCCTAAGAAGATGCTTAGGGGGACTGGCGAACCGGTCATGATTAATATAAATGTTAAAAATGCGCCAAATAATAGCTGAGAAAAGAAGCTAGGAGAAATAGTAAAAAAGTCGTTTTTTTTGTCTGCCATAATCAATTTTGGATTTTGAGATTTTGGGGAATCCAAGGGGAATTTTGGATTGAAACAGTGCAGCTTCAGCAAATCATAAAGTATGGGATTTTAAATTTGGGATTTTGGATTTGTTGGATTCACTAGGAACAGCGTCTACAGGTTGCTCCTTTACAGAAGTACTGAAGTTCTTTTTAATCTAAAATCTAAAATCTAAAATCTAAAATTGGCACACTTATTAGGGAATCACCGCTTTTAATAGTGCCTCTTGTGGCTGAGTTGTATCCAAAATCTTTACGTATGTTTTTTCTTCTTCGGTGAAGGGTTCAGCTTGCTTGAGTTGTGAGTCTAACAAATCGGCAGTGGCATCGGCAATATCACCAGTGCGCTTATTTAAGCGCTCTTGCAAAACTTCCAGGGGTGCTGTGCATTGGATAATCTGGAGAGGAAGTTGGTTTTTTGTAGCTTGGGCGATCGCTTCTTGCCGTAACTTTTGTTTATCATACTTGGCATCTAAAATTACATCAAAACCTTGATTAGCCAGTATAATCCCCAGTGACAACAAGCGGGTGTAAGTTTTCTCTGTCATTTCGGGTGTATACAAATCATCGCCCCCTTTCTCCCACAGTGGAACTTTGCCTAAATGCTTCCGCACTGCATCGGAACGCAGGTGAATTGCTCCTAGTTGACGAGCTAAAAGTTTCGCTGTTGTACTTTTACCAGAACCAGACAGCCCCGACATCAAAATGAGTTGTCCCTGTTTTGGTTTAGTATACTCCCAAGCCTGTTTGTAATAGCCAGTAGCAGTTTGTGTTGCTTCTTCCTTCACTGCTGGGGGTACACTGGCATCGTCTAGCAAAAATGAAGTTACCTTGGCTCGCACGTAAGCTTGGCGGCTTAAATACAACGGTAATACCTGTAAACCTTCCCAATCTCCAGTTTGCTCGATGTAAGCATTCAAAAAGGCATTACCCAAGTCCTTGCGTCCCCGTGCTTCCAAATCCATCACGGTGAATGCCACATCATACATTACATCCACAAACCGAAACGGCTCATTAAATTCAATGCAATCAAACAGCAAAATTTTATCGTGCCACAGAGCAATATTTCTCAGGTGTAAATCCCCGTGGCATTCACGAATATAATCGTTGTGGATTCTGCTAGCAAATAATTCTGGACGTTCGGCAAAAAACCGATCTGTATATTCCTTTGTTTGTGTAAATTGCGCCTCAGTCTGGGGGCCACCGATATATTTTTCAGTTTGCTGATAATTTTCATCAAAGGCGGCTCGGACATTTGGCACTTCACCAAAACCGCGAATATAATCATTCGTCTCGGCTTTGGCATGGTATTGAGCCACTATCCGTCCCAACTCATCTAAGAGTGTTTCACGTAACTGACCTTGTTCAAAAATCGTGCTTAATAGTGATTCTTGGGGAAATTGACGCATTTTCAGCACATATTCTGCTACTTCTCCTGTTCCCCCTAGTTGGTATTGCCCCCCTACCAGAGTTATGGGCAAGACTTCTAAATATAACTCACCTGCTCCCCGTTGATTTAACCGTAACTCTTCCTGACAATAATACTGCCGCTTCTCTAAAGTCGAAAAGTCCAAAAACCCGAAATTAACGGGCTTTTTCAACTTATAAGCGTAATCCCCAGTCAGCAGCACATAAGAAACGTGAGTTTGAATGAGTTGAATAGATTCTGTTACCTCGTGGGGATAAAATCCAGGCTCCAACATTTGCTTAATTAAAGCCGGAAGAGTTACTTCTGTCATTTCTTAGCCTCTGCGTTCTTTGCGCCTTTGCAGTTCAAATATAGAAAAACCAGAGTTTCCCCTGGTAACATCAAAAATTATTACATAGTTTACCGAATGGCAATTCTGTAAACCAAGCAAACACCAATTTGCTATTCAAAAAAACATAGAGACGTTGCAATGCAACGTCTCCAACAAGGATTTTGTGGGTAAACGAGGGTTTTCACCCCCATTCGCCATCAAGAAGCTGCTTCGCTTTCTTCTTCAGCAGCAGCATTAATTTGCGGTGGTAGAACGCTGACGATAACTCGTTCTGATTCAGCTAAAGGTGTTACACCCTGAGGAAAAGAAATATCACTGATATGTAAAGTGTCACCAATTTTCAGGTTAGCGACATCGATTTCAATTACCTCTGGGATGTTCTCAGGGGCACAACTGACTTGCAATTCGGTAACAACAGTGTCTAGTACACCACCTTCTTGTTTAACACCAATAGCATCTCCGACAAAACGCAGTGGTACTTCTACAGTGGTGTCGCCATGACCCGCAACTGCAAAAAAGCTCAGGTGGTAAGGCGTACCCTTTGCTGGATGAACTTGCAGTTCCCGTATTAAAGCTTGACCCTGCCAAGGTACATCGGTAACCTTTAAGTCAATCAAAGTATTGTTGACTGAAGCTCTTTTAAGCAAGCGCTCAACGGTTTTGGCATCAATGGTCAAAGAAATTGATTCTGTACCTTTGTGACCGTATAAATTTGCCGGGATTTCTCCAGAACGGCGCAAAGCTTTGGGCTTGCTACCTTCTGGTCGCTTTTTACATTCAACTGTAATCGCCATAGAACTTTCCTTTGTCAGTTGTCATTTGTCATTTGGGCATGGGGCATTGGGAGTGGTAACTGTTAACTGTTGACTGTTGACTGGTGACTGGGGAGTTATTATTTTCCCCTGCTCCTTGCCTCGTCTCCCTTGTCCCCAGTCCCCACTCCCTACGCACTCAGCAACGAGGCGGGTGTGCCATCGGCGTGCAATAAAGCGCGTTTGGGGCCGTGGATGGGGTCTTCTACGATAATGGTTTGATCGCGGCTAGCTCCTAGTGAAACGATCGCGATCGGGACTTCCATTAATTCTGCTAAGAATTTTAGATAGTCCAGTGCCTGTTGTGGCAAGTCTTCCAGGGTGCGGCAGTGGGTTGTTGACACTTTCCATCCTGGTAAGGTTTTATAAATGGGGCGACATCTGGCAAATTGACGGGAACTGGTGGGGAAGTGTTCGCTGCGGACGCCATCTATTTCATAGGCGATACAAACTTGGATTTCTTCTAATTCATCGAGGACATCCAGTTTAGTAAGTGCCATACAATCCATGCCGTTGATTCGCACGGCATAACGACCGATGACGGCATCAAACCAACCACAACGCCGTTTGCGTCCGGTGGTTGTGCCAAATTCGGCACCGCGATCGCACAGTAATTCTCCCAGTTCTCCATCCAGTTCTGTGGGAAATGGCCCTTCTCCCACTCTGGTGGTGTAGGCTTTGGATACCCCAATCACCCGGTCTATCATTGTCGGCCCTAGCCCCGTACCAACGCAAGCCCCCCCGGCTACAGGGTTGGAGGAGGTAACATAGGGATAAGTTCCGTGATCCAAATCTAGGAGTGTGCCTTGTGCGCCTTCAAATAGAATATTCCGCCGTCGCTGAACTGCATCATATATTTTTATTGATGTATCAACGACATAAGGCCGCAAGCGTTCTGCATACCCCAAGTACTCCTCAATCACCTCTTGTGGATTTAGAGGCGGCAAGTTGTAAAGCTTTTCTAAAATGACGTTTTTATAATTAATCGTCCACTCCAACTGCTCCCGTAGCCCATCGGGATCCATCAAATCCAAAACCCGAATACCTGTACGTTCAGATTTGTCAGCATAAGTCGGACCAATGCCCCTACCTGTAGTGCCGATCTTATGGCTTCCCCGTTGTTCTTCTGATGCCTGTTCTATCAACCGATGATAAGGCATCGTTACGTGGGCTGTCTCAGATATCAGCAGGTGGTCAGTGGAAATATTTAATTCTTTTAGTTGGTCGAGTTCTGCTATCAAAATCTGTGGATCGATGACTGTGCCACAGCCGATAATGCAATCAGTATCCGGATACAAAATACCAGAGGGGATTAAATGCAGTTTAAAGGTTTGACCTTTGACTACAATTGTGTGTCCAGCATTGACACCCCCTTGATAACGTACCACAACATCTGCTGACCGACTGAGCAAGTCTGTTATTTTACCTTTTCCTTCATCGCCCCATTGGGCACCTATGACAATTACGTTAGCCAAGCGTTTATATTAAGAGGTAAAGTTTCCACAAACTATAATTATCAACATGTTTTTGCAAAAATGTCAATAATTACGCCAAACAATATATAGCAGTGTGTTGACTGATGACTGTTAAGCTCAGGGAACTCCAAAAAATAAATTATTCCAGTGGATGGGTTAACTGTGAACCGTCAACAGTCAACAGTCAACAATAGTTAGGACTTACGCAAGAACTCTCTCAAACTCTTATAACTTCGTGCCCTACCCTGCGGGAAGCCACTTTGTGTCTATGTGTCCTTTGCGGTTCGTTTATTCATACTTTTGCGTAAGTCCTAAATAGTAATGGAATATTTTTTTACTTGGCAGTCCCTAAGACATATCTAAATAGCATAATCACTTATGAAGTTTGTTGAAAGCTAACGGTAAACGGTCAACAGCCAACAAGCAAAGATATAGTTGTTGAAATTTGAAACACCTTGACTGGTGAGTGCCAGGACCAATATTTTTTTAAATTAAATAGAATTACTGTAGGTACTTTCCATTGGGGAATTCACCATAAAATGTCACTACAAAATATGAATCGGGAATATACCCTAATTTTTGAAATAAGCAATAAATCAGGTGTGTATCTGCAATTTTTTATGGCTACGATCGCCATTACCATTAACTGTCATTTATCATTGATTAGTTAACAATAACTCATAACAAATAGCAGCTAGTTAGTTCAAAAATTAATATATATTAAAAACTGGCGGTTTGGTTTTTAATTATTGTGTATACATGATTATCCCCAAAATTAAAGAAATTTACAACTTTCACAGCTTGTATTTTATTACCCGTGTTTTCCTACTGGTTCAAATACTCTCAGTATTTGTTTTCAATGCCTAATTATCACTCATGGAGGTCATGGGCAACAAAAGGGCGATCGCATGATGAAAAAATGGTCTAGAGTCCAAAAGCACAAAGCAATATTTATTTTGGCATTATCAATTGTATTTACTAATACTCTAATTACCTATGACAGCACTATTAAGCTGATTGATAATCGTGAATCTGTGACATACTCTCACAAATTTATTACTCAACTGCAAATTATACAAAGTATTCTACAAGATACTGAAACTGCCCAACGGAATTATTTAATTACATCAGATATAGAAGCTCTCACAGCATATTATCGGGGGTATAAAGACAGCGATCGCCATCTCCACAACCTCAATCAATTAATTGCTAATCATCCTCAACAGCAACAGTGGTTTGATTTATTAAAGTCAAAAATTAGTAGCAAATTCAACACCCTGCAACAAGAAATTTACTTAAGAAAAAATCAGGGATTGGCAGCAACTAAACAAATAATTTTGTCTAAACAAGACAAGCAAATAGGCAAAGAAATTCAACAGCTAATTTCTGAATCTTTAAAAACAGAGCAAAATTTATTACAGCGACAGATACAGGAGTCTCAAGCAATTTCCCAAAAAGCTGTAATCAGATTTTTAATGACTGTTGTTTTACATTTGCTGTTGGTAACGTTATTGTATAACTTATTGTGTAATTACGTTAAACAACTCCAGCAGGCAGAAGAGAAAATTTGCGAACAAAAGTTACTACTAGATGTAGCAAAAGACGCAATTATAGTACAAAATATCCACAACCAAATCTTATTTTGGAATCAAAGCGCCCAAAGTCTCTACGGTTGGAAAGTTGAGGAAGCTGTAGGTAAAAATGTTCAGCAACTTTTGTATCAAGGAACTTCACCACAGTTTGAAGATGCTTACTTAAGTGTCATAAATACTGGTGAATGGCGGGGTGAATTGTATCAACTAACAAAAGAAGGTAAGGAAATTATTGTTGAAAGTCGGTGGATATTGTTACAGCATGATAATGGACGACTCAAATCCATTTTGAGCGTGAATACCGAAATTACACAGCACAAACAATTAGAAGCTCAACTTTTGCGATCGCAACGTTTAGAGAGTATCGGTACTCTAACTAGCGGTATCGTCCATGACTTGAATAATCTACTATCGCCGATTTTAATGTCAGTTCAGTTGTTGCAAAAAAAATTTCCTGACACCCAAAGCCAGAAAATATTACAAACCCTAGAAAATAACGTTAAGCGCAGCGCTAATTTGCTCAAGCAAATCTTGACTTTTGCACGGGGGATTGAAAACAAACGCACAATCATCGAAATTCCCCCTCTAATAACAGAAATCCAGGAAATCATCGCTCAAACATTTCCTGATTCTATTATCTGCCAAATAGATATTCCCAAAAATCTTTGGTACCTCAGGGGAGACGCAACTCAACTACATCAAGTGCTGATGAACTTAGCCGTCAACGCCCGCGATGCTATGCCCGATGGCGGTACCTTGAAAATCGTAGCAGAAAATGTTGTTATTAGCGAACATTCTGCCCAGATTAATATTAATGCCAAAGTGGGTTCTTATATTGCCATCGTGGTTACTGATACTGGTATGGGTATGTCTTCGGAAGTACAACAACGGATTTTTGAACCATTTTTCACCACCAAAGATGTCAGCAAAGGTACAGGTTTAGGACTTTCCACAGCCCTAAGCATCATTAGAAATCATGGTGGTTTTATCAATCTTTACAGTCAAGCAGGTAGAGGTACTCAATTTACAGTATACTTACCAGCTTTAACACCTACACAAACGCCTTCGGTTCACCAAGAACCGGAATCAGTAGTTAGTGGAGATAGCTAGTAGCAATTGGCGTTGCTGAATAATGGGATGATTTAGGCTGACACGCAATACGGTTCGGTTAAAGGGGAAAGGTTTCAAATACTTTGGTCGAATAACTGATTTTACAACAGTTCGGTAACTTCAACTTTTTGCTGTTTGAGAGCTAACTTTCTCTGTAAAGCAAAAGCCACACTCAAAGCAAGTAAAATTCCTCCAACTCCTTGGGGTTCGGGAACAGATTTTGGACTACTAAATCCATACTTTGCAAGAATTTTTTGCCCACTGGGTGACAGGATGTAATCAGCTAGTTTTGCACCTCCAGGATTAGCATCTTTAAGTACTGTCAAACCATAGTCAGCTTGAACTTTTAAGCTATCTGGCAATTCCACTATCTCAAGACTTGGTGAAATTTGTTGAGCGGATAAAGCACTGGTGTAATATACCAAGTAAATGTCTGCTTTATTAATATCTTGGAGATAATACACTATGCTGCCCCCTGGACTATTCCTATCCGGGGGTAATGTTCCTGATAATATTACAGCCTTGCCATTTAGTTGGGCAAAGCTACCTGAACGAAGTTGTTCGGTTTTGCGAAATACTTCGACTCCATAATCTCCCAAGGGATCGCTTACAGGTTTGGAAATACCTAATTTAACATTAGGATCGAGAAATTTATTTAAAAGATTCTCTGTTGTCAATGATACTTCAGGTGTGGCGATCGCATAGATGGGATTTTCGGCAAAGGTTTTGACTTGTCCACTTAAGTTATTTTGATTCAGTGTAATGGCGTTACCTAAATCAGCACTAGCGAAGACATCTGCTTTTTCCCCCGCCAATAAACGATCTTTCAATGAACCAGAGGAAGCAAATTCTGTTTTCACTGGAATGCCAAATTCCTGGGTAAAAGCACTAGCAACTTCTGATAGCGCACCCCTCAAACTACCCGCAGCGTATAAAGTCACTTCATCCGGTGTAGTTAGTGTAGCTGCTAAAGTCTGTTTTATCTGGGTAATATGAACAAGGAATATAGTCAGCGAAGCGGCAAGCAAATGCTTTTTCATGATGAATCACCCATATTTTTGGAAACATAAAACACATACAGCAGCTTTCAAATTGGTAAAGTACCAAGCTAAGTTTGTTACCCAGATATCAAGGGTATTTTATTCCTGAGTGCTGAATTTTACTGTATTTATTGCATAGTCACTCGTAAGGTTTGTGAGCTACCCACAGCTAACAGCCAACAGAAAGCATACATGCACTGAAAAAATGTCGAGTAGCTTAACTAATGCTCAAACAAGTTTATGAATTATTCATTATTTACTGCGTATTTTTTTTATACGCATTTGTATTTTTCTTGAAGTTAGTATACCAACTTAGTTGGAAAAAATCAATTCAACTACGTGATTAAACCATGACTTTATGAAAACTCAAACAAGAAATAAGTAGCTCAACCTAAAAAAACGTAATACGTAGATGTCAATAAATGTAGCGGCGTGGCAAGTCTTAAATGTTGCAATAGATTTTATTGTGGGATGGGTGTCCTCACCCGTCCGGGCGGGCTTTCCTGCCCACCCCACAAGAGTTTTTAGCCCAGTCACGCTACTACCATTGTTTTATGTTTAATTAAGTTGACCTGCTTACCTGAATTTTTACTCACTCAGCACTAAGGCAGCAAGATTATTTGTTGAAGTTGGGCATTGGGGAAAATGCGTAGGATATGCTAACTGATTTGAAATTAAGAAATATTAAAATTCGTGCTGACTCGATTTTTCCAACTTTATTGGTAATATACTCATAACTGAAAAATCACATGCAATAACCAAATCCAACCTTACAAATCAGGGAGCAGTTAGATAGTTTGAATCTTTTCGCGATCTGATAATTCGCTGACTACATATCTTTGTTGGTGCTGAATATTAATAAACTACTCGAAGTGTATCAGCAAGGCTTGAGTCATGGAAATCCAAAACATCAATTATTCCGGTTAAAGCGTTGACTGTTAACTGTCAACCGTCAACCGTCAATCGTCAAGACTCCCTTTTATTTGGAAGTCCCTTAATTAGTGATGAAAAAGCATTTAGTCACCATCTGGCTGACTACCAGTACTTTGAGTCTCATTTTGCCTCATCCAACTTTGGCTGTGACTCTTTACGGTGCGGGTAGTTTGAACAATAGTCTCACAGAAGTCGCTAACTCTTTTACCCAAGAGTATAAAATTCCGGTAACAACCCGATTTGGCCCATCTGGTTTAACACGAGAACTCATAGAACAAGAGTTATCACAGACAGGGAAATCCGCAGATGTTTTTGCAAGTGCGGATATCAATAACCCACTGAGACTGTTTGAACAAGGTTTAAGTCAACCTGTAGAAACATTTGCAAGCAATCGTTTGGTTGCTGTTGCGCGATCGGATTTGTCACTAACATCGGATAACTTATTGAGCAAACTGCTAGACCCAAACATCAGATTGGGTACTTCAACTCCTTTAGCAGATCCTTTAGGGGATTACACACAGGAGGTGTTTCGCAAAGCCGATGCAATTAACCCAGGTAGCTTTCAACACCTGAACCAAAAGGCCCTACGTTTGTCCGGTGGTGCTAATTCTCCATCGGTTCCACCTGGAAGAGTTAACTTAGTTTACTTTCTTGAAGATACGCAGCAAGTAGATGTTTATTTGTCGTACTACACGATTGCTCTTTCAGCCCTCCAACAATCTTCTAATCTGCAAGTTGTAGAACTACCTGAAAACCTAGCAGTTAAAGCTGATTATGGACTGACTGTACTTAAAGATGCTAGTCCGGAAGGAACAAAATTAGCCGAATATATCCTTTCACCAATTGGACAAAAAATACTAACAAACTACGGTTTCACTGCTGCTAGAACTACCTCGATACCAGAAAATCAAGGAGTAGGTGGAATTTTTCTGGCAATAGGTTTAGCCTTTGCTGTGCAACAAAAATTAGCATTTGTCAAAAAGCAACAAGTGAAAGTAGAAAGCGATCGCTAGATTTAAAAAACCTATTCACTTGAATAGTTTTTTCAAAAGATAAATCAAAAAAATGTATCTTGCGTTACATTTTAGCCGATAAGATTGGTATAGGATTTACTACCAGATAAGTTGGTATAGCATCAACAACGAGATATTGTATTTAACACAACTTAAGTCAGAGCAAAATGCACTAACTTAAGGTGAAATTCACAGATGGTCGGGATTAGAAGAATACCAATTTTTGGATGCAACGAGAAAAAAATTTCTAATTCCACCTTTTCCAAAGTTCTCAAACCATTGAAAATAGTTAACTCTACCAAAAATGAAAAAACCTATTGGTCAGCCTAAAAGACCAGAACTCAGAACGCGTGTAGACGCACTCCTAGATTCAATGATTGCAAAGTTCTATACAGAAGTTCCGTTCTCTCAACACATGTTGAATGGATCGGAAATCAATATGGATTACTACAAACGGCACAACATTGAAACTATCCTGCGGTTACGGTTAAAACGTACAGTTGATGCATTAGCTATCCGGTACTTCACAAAGCACGATCCAGTTCAAGCCAAAGCATGGGCTAAATACACCGAAGAGGAAATGCTTCACGATAGTGAATTCTTTGTCAGGGATCTTGAGGCTGTAGGTGTATCTAAAGATGCGATTTATTTGCAAGAGCCAATGCTCTCAACGAAGTTGCTTATGGGATATTTGCTCTTTGATATTGAATACAAAGATAGTCCCCTAGCTTTGATTTCAAGCGTTTACTTCGTGGAATACACAACAGTCAAGACTCAACCGCAATGGTTGGATAATTTGGCAAAAATTCTTGGTAAAGACAAAATTGTCGGAGCCAGAGGACATGTCAACCTGGATCTCAAAGATGACCATGACGATTTTGTGTGGGATGTCCTTGTGTCTCTCCTCAAAACTCCTGAAGATGATGAAAAAGTCCTGGAACACATACGTAACATTGGTCGGCTTTACGTTGCATACTTTATGGAACTCCATCAGGAGTTAATAGTAGGTGAAACAGAGGATTTAATTTTAGGCAAATCTCTCGATCGAAGTCTGCTGGCGCAGGTGTCTTAATGTAGGCAACAAAGTCAGGACTTATGCACCTTGGTTACTCGTTGAAACTAGTGGTTTGTCAAGTGAACTTAGCTCTTTAAAGGGTAAAGGGGAAAGGTTTTAAATTCCTTATACGATTTTGGATTTTAGATTTTAGATTTTGGATTAGGAATTGCTTTGTACATTTTGATTCTGAAAATCCATCTGTAGCAT
>NZ_JACKZU010000264.1:0-11695 GCF_014222165.1 Nostoc sp. 2RC | reverse complement strand
GCCCCATGCCCCATGCTTATTGTCCATCTGTTTTTTCAGTATTACCTGCTTTCACCCAACCTTCTTGTCCGCTATCTTCTAAACGGATTTTTTGCCAAGCTTTATCTTCGCTTTCTTCTAAGACAATAATTTTCTGATTAAAACCAACGCCACCAATACGTTCGCCATCTTGATTGGGTTGTGCCCGCAAACTTAAGCCTTCAGCCCAAGTAACACGCCCTCGGTAAGCTCCTGATGGCAATGGTGTTGGGGATGGGGTAGCTTGAGGTGATTCAGTGGGGGTGGGTGTAGGGGTTGCGCTAGAAGGTAATTTAGTGGAGGTAGGTGTGGGGGTGGGGTCAGTTGCTTTTGGAGCTTGGGCTTTCACGGAGGGGCTATCATTGGAGAAAATCGGTTTGGCAGGGGGTATGCCGGTGCGATTCATGAAATAAAGTGCAACTGCAACACCGCCACCAACTAATACAGCGATTGCTAAGAAAATCCCAAGTATATACTTTAATAAGCCAGACAACATAATTAATACCTGATTATCAACGGGGCAATCAATTTTAGATTTTAGATTTTGGATTTTGGATTTTGGATTGTACACTGACCACAAAGAAAGCAGTGTGGTCTGTTTCAATCGATTATTGTAACTGCCATTCTGTTATACCAATTTGCAAAATGAATGCAACAGATGGATTCATAGAACCCTTGGAAACATAGAAATTCCCAATCCAAAATCCGTTTTGAAAAGTTTAGATGCCTGCGGTAAGCCCCTTCGGGTCTACGCCGGAAGTCGGCACTCTAAACTTTTCGCAAAATTTAAAATCCAAAATTCCATCAGCGTAGCTTACCGAAGCTATCGCTTAAAGGGCTGTGTTTCGATGCTAAACGCGCCCTCCCCGCCGCAGCCCATTCTTGGAGTTGCTGAATTTGCTCTACGGCTGTTCGTGCTAGGGGAATAATTTGACTAGCAGCCTCTAAAATGTCGTCTTTGGTAAAATCGCGGTTCTGGCTAAATCCAATGTGCATCGCTTCAATTAAAGTTTGCTCGATTTCTGCCCCAGAAAAATCTGGTGTTTCATAAGCTAGCCTGTCGATGTCATAACTTTTTAAGTTGTGGGGGCGCAGCCGGGATAAATGAACATTAAAAATTGCTTTTCTTTCTTCTTGGGTGGGTAAACCCACAAAGAAAATTTCATCAAATCGCCCTTTCCGCAGCATTTCTGGTGGTAAGGCTTGGATATCGTTGGCGGTGGCGACAACAAACACGGGTGAGGTTTTTTCAGCTAACCAGTTAATAAATGTACCAAACACCCTGCTAGTTGTACCCGCATCACCTTTGCTACCAAGTCCCGAAAAGGCTTTGTCTATTTCATCAATCCATAAAATACAAGGGGCGAGGGCTTCGGCTACTTGAATCATTTGGCGGGTGCGAGATTCTGATTCGCCGACTAAACCACCAAATAATCGCCCGACATCCAAACGTAGCAGGGGTAAATGCCAATGATGAGCGATCGCTTTTGCCGTTAGCGATTTACCAGTTCCCTGAATACCCACCAACATTAAACCACGGGGGTGCGGTAATCCGTACTGCCGTGCCCGTTCGCTAAAGGAGCCTCCCCGACGAATCAGCCAATCTTTCAAGTTATCGAGTCCGCCGATATCAGAAATTTGCTCGGTGGCGGGGTAGAAGTCGAGGATTTGCGTTTGGCGGATAGTTTGGCGCTTTTCTTCCAAAACTAAATCCACGTCTTCTGGCTGCAATTCACCGTGGCTAGCGATCGCTCTTGCCAAAACCCGCCGAATCCGTTCCATCGAAAGCCCTTGACAAGAGCGCACCAAGTCATCCAAAATTTTGCCAGAAAGCGAGTTACCAGTAGCTTGCAGCAAGCGTTCTACCTCGGTTTTAATTTCTGGGGCGTTGGGTAGGGGAAACTCGACCACTGTCAGCACTTCCGTTAAATCGTCAGGAATGGCGATGCGCGGCGACAGCAATACAATATTTTTGGGTTGCGACTTGAGCAATCGGGCGAGGTTACGGAGTTTGCGAGCGATGGCTACATCTTCTAAAAAGCGATGATAATCTCGTAAAATCAATACCGCTGGCGCTGAGGCTGGTAATTTTTCGATGAATTCCAAAGCTTGCAAGGGGTTACGTCGCCCAAACCCTGCATCATTAGGGTTTCCCTGGTAACCATCGACAAAATCCCAAGTATACACAGGCCGATTGCCTTGGTTTGCTGCTTCTTCTCGGATAGCTGCTTCTACTCGTTCCTCTTCATAAGTGGGAATATAAATCAAGGGATAGCGGGCACGTAGCAGTAGTTTAAACTCGTCACGGAAGTTCATATTTAGCTATGGTTATTACTTCTTCTCTAATTGTTCAGGTTTGTATTATCTTTCACAACACTATTACCTTCTGAAACCTGAATTCTACATCAATATATTTAATGTAAAATATTACTCTCTAACTAGGGGTATGCTATTAGTGAAAAATCTGAATAACTCAATTACTTATAAAGTTTGATATATCAAAGTTATATAGCAATACAGTTCAGTTGAGCATTTCTTCCTTCTCTGTGTTGTCTAGGCCTGTGCGGTTTGTTAAAAAAATTGACTTTGACAAACAGGTATAGCCTTAACTGAACCGTATTGAGTTACATAGTGTTTTTCTGAAAGATTCTCATCACAGCACAGCCAATCTCAGAATTTTCCCTAGCGGTTGCATACTTCTTAACGTCGCATTTTATAATACACTGAGAGGTAGACACTTCAATAAAGTTATCCGATGAACAGAACCACAGTCATTACTAGCATTCTTGAGAAGCGTAAGCCCCTTGCTGGCAGGATTCAACTGGTAGAAGGGAACTTGAAAACTCTTTCCAAAGCAATGTATCAACTGGAGGAGTCCCGCGATCGCCTTTTAAAACAAGTTGACGATGGGAATGTTATTGGAAAACTTGAAGAAATTAATTTTTCTAACATTCAGTTGACTATTGCCTCTGAATTAGAAGCTTTAACTAAACTGAAAAACCGTTTTTCTCGCGATAGTCTCAATATAGGTGTTGTGGGACGTGCTAGACAGGGAAAAAGCCGTCTTTTGCAAAGTTTAACCGGATTAAGTGCAGCAGAAATTCCTGATGGCGATCGCCAACATTGTACAGGAGTTCGGAGTACGATTCACCATAATTCTAAAGTAGATGCTTATGGAGAAGTGTGGTTTCATACGGAGCGATCATTTTTAGATGATGTGATTGCCCCTTATTATGAAAAACTTCGTTTAGGTATAAAACCTATCACATTAGAAGAATTTGCCAATAAACCCTTACCACAATTACCTCAAGATATCCCTGGTTATGCAGCACCAGGGGCGATGTATGAACATTTAAAGCGATATCATACTCATCTCGATCAATATAGTCATCTCCTGAGAGAAACTTCTCCTCGAATTATTCAAAAAGATGAGATTCGAGAATATGTTTCCCAAGATACTCCTGATGGTCAGCGAATTTTATTTAATTATTTAGCAGTTAAAGAAGTAAAAATTACCTGCAAATTTTCCAATGTTGATATTGGTAAAATTGCTTTAGTTGATATGCCAGGTTTAGGAGATACCGGACTTGGAGATGAAGAAAGATTAATTCAAGCATTAGGAAAAGATATTGATTTTGTTTTATTTGTGAGAATGCCTAAATCTGCTGGAGATTACTGGGCAGATGTAGATGTTAAATTATACGATACCACTCGTTCAGCATTAGTCGATTTGCCAGTTAACCTATGGTCATTTGTAGTACTCAATAGAACTAATACCGAATCTAATAATGGCGATAATTTCAAAAACTGCCAAGATTTATTAAATACAGTAGATGAAAAACATATCAAAGTAGAAAAATGTTTGATTGCTAACTGTGCTAATAACACAGAAACGAGCCAACTTTTAGATACAGTTTTAGATTATTTAACTAATAACCTGACTCTTCTCGATAAACAATACACTTCTACTTGCCAAAAACGTTTATTAGAAATTCATCAAGCCGTAAATGCTGAATTAAACAAAGCTAAAACTGTCTTTAATCAAAATTTAGAAGACGATTCTCAAGAAATTGAAGAACTCTTTAGCGACTTATTCGGAGATAGTGACAATGGCTGGTGGAAAGATGTTGCGTTAGGACTTCAAACACTTAGAACAGAGCTTTGGTATCTAAGGCAAACTCCCAATGAAGAATTATATCATGGTGTCATGAATGCAATTAAAAATTGCGAAGAGAATAAAGGAATTTTATCATCCCAAAAGGCTCTAGAAGAGATTAATAATCGAATTATGATTATTAGTGCATTTAGAGCTTATCCTGATTACCAAGATGAACTAAGAGTATTTATTTCTCAGCGTTTTTTATCTTTAGATGAAAATCTCAAGCGGACAGTCGAATTAGTTAAAAATCAGGTTGTTAAAGTTTTAAAAGAAAAAGGACGCTTAGGTATCATAAGCAACGCTGAAGGTTCGGAGTTTTTTAGTGAAATTTCTCAACTAATACCAGAGCGTTTTACAAAGCTAAAAGCAGGGTTTAGAATCATAGCCGATTTTCAATTATCATATCGTGGGTTAATTCTTCCTCGTATTCGCCAACACTTAGATGGACTTACTAATATTAGTGCTATGACAGGTCAATCAGGAGGAATTTCCGAACAACAAGATAAAACGCTTACTGTTTCTAAAGATACGACGGCTGAAGATATTTTTACAGCTTTGGAAATCGATTACGATAAAGCAATTAATACTATTAAACCAGCTATAGAAGAATTGCTGTGTGAACCCAACGAAGCTGCTCATGCAATGGTAGAGGAATTTATTGACAATATCATTCGTCAAAAAGATATTCAAAAAGAATGGAAAAATTTTCTCAGGGGACTTCGCGGACAGATATGGTCAGAAATTTTTGGAAAAAAAGAAAAGGACAGAGAGATGAGAAAAAAATGGATCGAATCAGTTAATCAAGTTAATATAATTAATGAACTTGAATCTTTTAATTTAGCTCAATAATAGTAAGGAAAAATTATGGCAGATGGAAATGAAGAATTAAAAATCATTATGGTTGCTCTTAGAGGAATGGGTAAAACCAGCCTTTTAGCAGCTATGCACGAAGAATTTCACAAAACTTTTGAAAGAGCTAATCTACAAACTTGGGTAGATGATAATAATACATTACGCGCCATAGAAGAATGCAAATCTGTTTTGAGGAATATCGGCGCTAAATTAGAAAATAAAAGTACTCCTACACCGCCTAGAGAGAACCCTTGGAATGACCAAGGTTTTAGCTTTGAGCTTGGTAGTAGTGGAAAAAAGTTTATGAAATTAAGGTTCACCGATCCTTCTGGTGAATACTTTAATCCAGATGCTAAAGGTGAATACAAAGAATATGTTAAAAGGCAGTTAAATGAATGCGATGCTGTAGTAATTCCTATTGATGCTACCGCACTGATGCAAAAAAAGACAGGAAGAGTAAATAATGCCGAAATCGGCACATGGCATGAAGAAAAAAACAATTCTCAGCGTATTACTCAACTTTTAAAAGATGCTTATACTAATGTAACATCCCCTAGATTAATAATTTTAGCTCCCGTAAAGTGTGAAACTTATACTAAAACATCTAGAGACGCAGAGAGCTTACTATACCATGTGAAAATAGGATATAGTGAATTGCTCAATTTTTTGAAATCAGATTCTTTAATTGATAAGGTAGCTGTAGTAATAACTCCAGTCCAAACTATTGGAAATGTAGTTTTCAGCTATGCCAAGACAGATGACTACGGATATACTAAATTTTTCTACCATAAAACTCCTATTAACGCTCCCTACGAACCTAAAGATGGCGATCAACCGCTGCGATATATTTTATTGTTTCTCATTAATGTTTTCTTAGAAAAGAAAAAAGAAATCCTGCAAAAAGAGCAACAGAAGTTAGAAATACTTACAAGTGAGCTTGGTAAGGATAAACAGAAACTAGACACTGCAAAAAAAGAATTTGATGAAAAACAAAGGCTCTTAAATGAACGTAATGAGATGTGGTGGCTAGCTAGAGCAATATTCAATATTTTTGATGATAGAGAATCGCCCTATTTTGAAGCGAAAGAGCGATTTGAAGAAAAACAAAATGAACTTAAAGAAACCCAGTCAAATTTTAAATTCACTTCGCTTCAAGTTCAAGCAACTCAAGAGCAAATTAATGCATTCAACAATGCTTTATATAAATTTGCGATTGGTTGTAAAAATAATGATGGTTTCGCAATTGTTCAAGGATATAAGTGGTTTCATGTTCCCCAGTCTATTTTCTAGTGAGTAACAAGGATGATGTGTTATGAGTAACTTGGAAATTTATGTTAAAACGTCAGCACTAGGCAAAACAGGTATTCATTGGCGTAGTATCGAGAGTGAAGAACATCAGCCGATAAAAGATCCTAGTTTGATAAAACGTCAGATTTTCAGAGAAGAAAATGGACAAATAGCTATTGTTAATGACTTAATTGATGAAGTTAAACCTTCACTACTTATATTAAGAGATAATACAAACAAAAAGCTTTTATTAGAAATTACAGGAATCGAATCACCCCAACGCTCTACTAGACTGGGGCGAAAAGTTTTCAATTCTATTGTGTGGATAGCTGATGATATAGAAGAGAATGAAGTAATCTTACGAAAGATTGCTTATAGTGCAATCCAAAATATTTTACAGAAAGATTTCTCGTTTAGCGAAATGATTGAGAAATCAGTAGAATTTTATGGATTAGAAGAATTTAGAGTCAATATAAAAAACATTAACGAATATCTTGGGCATATTAAACCAGTTTATAGCCATCAATTTAGTGATACAGAATTTTATTCAAAATATCAAATAGGACATAAATCGTCTGAAAGTTTAGAGAAATTGGCAGAAGATCTCCGAAATTATAGTCTACCTAAACAATGGTTGAATTGGGATGGCAAGACAAAAAACGATGGTGTTTTAATTGTTGTGACAGAAAATTTAGAAAAAAGAACTATTCTGCACAAAGCTGGTGTGTGGAGAGGTTTTGCAACTAATGTAGAAGAACCTGCAAAAGAAGTCGTCGAATTATCGCAAAAAAAAACGGAAGTATTACCTCCAGTGGAGACATTCCCGGCAGAACAACTTCAAGTATCCCATCAGCCGATTCCAATTCTTTGGCGGATAATGATAATGTTGCTCGTGGGAGTAATAGTGATATTATTCATAATTCTGGGATTTCCATCCCCAGTGTCAGTTCCACATCAACAGGAGAAGAATTCACAAATACAATTTTTGAGGTAGGTAAATCCGTAGTAAATTTCGTCGGAGAGGTGCTTTCTTCGTTATTAACAGAAGAAACCATAACATCTTTAATGTCTAAATTAGATGATGAAAACAACAGGAATTTATTCAAATTAATTAAATTCTTAAAATTTTATTATTTATCTAATGCTGTTGAAAATCAAATAGTTTATCAGAAGCTAATAACTGATTATGGAGAACTAGTAAAAAGAATAAACAGAGATATTGAAGATTACAAAAGCAAAGTTGAGAACAAGCTTAGTAGTAGTTATCAAGAATTGCATATTCAACATAATGATAGCTTCCCTCAATATATTGAAATGATTAAGAATTTCGATAGTTTATCTAATTTACAGCAAAAAAATGTGCTTAATCTGGGCTGTTTTATTTTGTATTGCAAAATATATAAGTTAGATCATCCAGATTTTCATCATGTCTGGAGGCGTTATTCTGAGCTAATAGAGCAGATTAAATCTGTGTCTGTTAATCAATAGATTTATAGATTATTTCACTTTGCGATCTTTTTTTCAAAACTTTATATATTTACCGCCTATGCTATCTCTGTGTAATTAATATTCTCAAAAGCGATCGCACAGGCGGTAAATTCAGACAATTTTAATCATCAGCAACAAGCTCTTAGCCTGGAAGTTGCTTTTTCAATGCATCCAAACCAGCCCAACGGTTGTCAACTGGAGTTTTGGAACTATCAGAATCATCAACAGTATTATTTGCAGGAATACCTGGACAATTGCGATCGCACAGCTGGCGCTGAGGTATTGCTAGGCACATCTGCTCGTACAGCCATTCACTAGGATAGAAATAACCATCTGGTGGTAAACTTTCTACCAAATCTTCCATAGCCACTTCCCTTTCTAAAGGCAAGTCTTTTAGTTGATTGGCGGTTTCATCTAACCAGATGATTTCCTTAGTATCAATCCCCAAGCGTTGATTATATTGCTGCAAACAGCGGTTGCAGGTACAAGTAATAATTGCTTCTGCCTGAGCCGACACTTCCAGATAATTTCCATGATGCTGCACGCGCACACGGCCGCGAACTGGTGTCAAAGTTTCCAAACCAGGCAGAAATTCCTTAACTTGAACTTCCTCTGTCCGCTCCGATGCTCTAGTTAGCTGCGGAATATAAATTGCGTCCATAGGATTTGTGAGACATCCTCACGAAAATTTATCTTGATTATCAGCAATTCTTTGACTGATAATACATTTTTTATTTTATCTCTTAGGGATAATAGAAATTTTGAAATTACTATAGTTACGAGTTTTAAATTAACTCCTAACTCCTAACTCCTAACTCCCAACTCCCAACTCCTAATTTATTCCAACGCCGCCGGACGCACCACCAAATGACGATGTGGTTCTTTACCCCGACTGAAGGTTTCCAAATCTCCAAAGTCTTTTAAGAAAGTATGGACTTGACGGCGTTCCGCAGAACTGAGGGATTTAATTTCCACTTCTCTACCAGAAAAGCGCACTTCATCAGCTGCTGCTTCTGCTAATGCGCGAATTTCGGCTTGTCTTTTAATGCGGTAGCCATTCAACTCAATGGTGTAGGAAGCTTGTCCTTCATGGGATTGGCTTAAGTTGAGAACGGAGTTTGCTAGATACTGAATGGCATCAAGCACAGAACCATCAGTACCAATTAACACTTGGATTTGTTCTGGTGTCAAATTGGTTTCATCAATTGTTAACCAGTAGTTATCTGATTCTAGAGAATCTTCATCTTGAGGTTGGGCAGTTTCTAAACTAGCGTGAATCTCAGTAGATATCCCACTGAGTTCCAGCAGTGTTTTTAACCACTGCTGACCTCGCTGTATGGGAATATTGCTCATGAACCCCCTGTAGCCTTTTTCTTAGAACTTTTCGGCTCAGTTTTTTTAGAACTTGCTGGCTCAGTTTTTTTGGAACTTGCTGGCTCAGTTTTCTTGGAACTTGTCGCCTCAGTTTTTTTGGAACTTGTAGGCTCAAATGGCAATACTTTTTGTTCTTTGGCTGCTTCTTTATCTTGAGCGTCTACGATTTTTTGCAGTTCTTCTGGTAATGGTTCGCGGGAAAGAATGTAGGTTTGCAGTGTCTGGAAAATATTACCAATCACCATATACATCAATACCCCAGCTGGCAGGGGGAAGAACAAAAACATCCCAGAAAAAATGACTGGGGTAATTTTGTTAACTGTATCTTGGTTGGGATTGCCACCGCTGGAATTTTGCCCAGAAAGCATTTGGCTAACATAAAGACTGATGCCAAAGAAGACAATCATGGCAACGATATCCCAGTGGATTGTGCCATCTGGATCTTGTGCGCCAACTCTGCCTAAGGCATCAATAAATAAAAAGCCTTTATCAGCTGCTAGTCCAGGAATTGTTCCTTGAATGGTCACTTCTCCAGGCTGTAAGGCTTCCAAATTACCTTGGGTGTCAATTTTAACCTTATCTTCTCCTTTGGTGATTTTCCATTCAGGAATTAGCTTAGTATCTGGGTGTTCTGCTAAAAGTACCTGAAATGGTTTGCCCTCAAGGGTTTGATATTGTATTTTGGTTTGTTCTCCCACCGCTAGTTTATTACCACTAGGAAGGATTGCAGTGACCTTAACGTGTTCCCCATCAGCAATGTAGATATTTTGAGGAGGAGTGGCAAAGGCTTGCGGTTGAATTTGTTCGATTTGTTCTGCGGGAAAGATTTGCAAGTTAACGCTGTAGTTCACACCGGCAAAAGGCGAACCCCGCAAAGTGGCGAACAGCGCTAATAAAACCGGCATTTGTATCAGCAAGGGAAAACAGCCCGCCAAAGGATTGCCAAATTCTTTTTGGACATTGACCATTTCTTCCTGCTGCTTTTGCGGATCGTCTTTAAAGCGCTCTTTGATTTCTGCCATCCGCTTTTGCATCAGAGGTTGTACAATTCGCATTTTCCGCATATTGCGAATTGAGCCAGCACTCAGGGGATAGAGCGCAAAGCGGACTATCAGTGTCAAAGCAACGATCGCCAATCCATAGCTAGGAAAAATCCCATAGAAAAAATCTATGATTGGCAGCATCACGTTGTTCGAGAGAAAGCCGATACCAAAATCCATTATTCTGAATTTAACCTGAGTTACTGTAAACTGACTGAATCTAATTTATCTAAATCATGATTGATGTGCGACTGTCCTTTGCTACGGATAGCCGCACAATTTTTTGGGCATTGGGCATTGGGCACAAGAGGCAGAGGAGAAAAAACTTGTACAACAACTCTCCCCTGCTTCCCATCTCCCCATCTCCCCATCTCCCCATTACTGGTTAGCAGCAGCGCTATACTGGGGGTTTTTCGCCGCAATTTTTTCGTTAATGTAGTCATAAACTTCCCGGAAATTGGGAATAGCACGCAATTCCAGACGACTGCCGTTTTTCAGGGTTAGCACCATATCTCCCCAAAGACCTATGCCTCGTGGGACTTTGACAACTTTGACAATTTCTGAGTAAATTACGTCAGTGCGATCGCGTCCTTGCCAACCTCCTGTTACAGTAACTCGGCGATCGGTGATGCGGAAGCGCAGCCATAATGCTCTGACAATTGCCCCCACTGTCAAGGGTATACCAACAACGGTTAGCCCAATTAGCAGGTTTATAATTAAGTCCCCAACGTGGGGGCCGCCTTCATAATAAACTTCTTCACGAATGCCCATCGAACACCTCGGCTTGTGCCAACAACTGCTTTAATTCTTGCAGAAATTGTGGGCTTACGCACTGAGATTGTGCTGCCGTAGGTTTGACAACCACTACCAGCCGCCATCCTAGTGATAATTTTGGCAGTAAGTCATACAAAGCAGCAGTTATTTGCCGTTTTATCCGGTTGCGAACCACTGCTCTTTTGCTGACTTTTGTGCTAATAGAAATGCCAATTTTTGTGCTGCTAAGATGTCTTGAGTTGGTTGGTTGTGTCTTCTCAGTGGCGGCGTCCACAGAAGGGTTTATTGAATGTAAAGGTTTTAAGGCTCTCAATGTTAAATAAGAGCCATGACGCCGAATTCCTTCCCGAAAAACTGCCTGGAAATCTT
Organism: Nostoc sp. 2RC; assembly: GCF_014222165.1. NCBI lineage: Bacteria > Bacillati > Cyanobacteriota > Cyanophyceae > Nostocales > Nostocaceae > Nostoc > Nostoc sp. 2RC. The sequence continues at coordinate 334 of NZ_JACKZU010000264.1, read as the reverse complement.
TTCGGGATTTTAGCCGATTTGCTTTGGGCAAAGCCACAGTTACCTTTTAGCTTGATATATGTGCCCTAAACGCTCAGACGGTAACGTCCTTTTTTTCTTCTAGCGTTGATTACATTTCTGCCATCTGGTGTCCGCATCCGAGCGCGAAAACCAGAGGTTCTTTTTCTTTTACGGCTAGTGCCGCCTAGTGTTCTTTGCATATCATCCTCCTGTTAGGTGATTTTTAGAAAAACTCACAATCTCTAATTTTATCACTTTAACAGGGAATGGGGAATGGGGAGTAGGGCATTGGCCAAACAGGGCATGGGGAAAGGGAAAGGGGCAAGGGGAAAAG
>NZ_JACKZU010000263.1:0-11702 GCF_014222165.1 Nostoc sp. 2RC | reverse complement strand
GGGGAAAAATTTCTTCACCATCCTCCCACACCTCCCACACCTCCCACACCTCCCACACCTCCCACACCTCCCACACTCCCCGCTTGCCCCATGCCCAATTCCCTACCCACCATATGTTCTTCCGCGCCATTGACGTGGGGTGTGGAATGCAGATAAGAAGATTCGTAGCACTGCTAGGGGATCGGCGAAAGGGGAAAGCCAGAATAACCAGCTTGCTTTGGCACTATGGCGATCGTAGGAAGGTGCGATCGCCAATAGCATACCAAAGCGAATCGTCAGTAGGAATAAATTCAGACCCACTAGGAGAATTGAGGGGGTGGGTAGAGACGCAATTAATGATGGTTCTAGTGAGTGGGAAAGAAAAATCAACAAGAAAGTCAAAATTATTAAAAGTGGTAAACCTTGGACTGCAAAAAGTAGCCATAAATCTGCCCACAGCTGAGAAGGAGAAGTTGCATCTTTGAGGTCTAGACTGCGTCCCCATTCCTTCCACGTTTCCATAGCCCCTTCATACATCCGTACTTTTAGTACTTTTGCGCCATCTAAAAAGCCTACTTTATAACCTTGGATAGCAATATTCCGTGCCAAGGTGACATCATCACAAAAAGAACTACTGGCGCTGCTGTAACCACCCACAGCTGCTAAAACTGAACGACGACACAAAAAACACTGGCCATTTGCCATTACCCGTTCCGGCTGTTGTGTATTAATGCCGGCTGGGTCAAATCGGTAAAGCAAAGTCATCAACAAAGCTGGTTGTAGCCAGCATTCCCCTGGATATTTGAGAATAAACTGGGGCGAAAGGGAAACTAAGTCATAACCTTGTGCTTGTGCTGTCTTTATCAACCCAGCCACCAACCCCGGATGCGGTTGAATATCAGCATCCAGCCCCAGAAACCATTCACTAGCTTCAGAACTATATAAAAAACCATTATGCAACGCCCAAGGACGACCCACCCAACCAGAGGGTAAAGGGTCATCTGTCATCAAGCGAAAGCGCGGATCTGTTTGCTGTATTGCCTTGACCAAATCCGGAGTTCCATCACTGGAATTGCTATCTACAACAACAACTTCCCGAACTTCATAGCTTTGCCGACTCAAACCAGCCAAAAGAGGGCTAATACGAAGCGCTTCATTCAGTGTAGGAACAACAACACTCACCTTACCCAACATTTCCGGCGTCGGCTGTTGCGGTTCTATTGGTGGATGGCGTCTGGGCCCCTTCACCAAACGCGAAAGTAGAATCCCCGTTGCTGGTACTTGGATAAGCAGCAATAAAAGCGAGATGGCACTTTCTAGTATTAAGTTGTCAGGGAATTGGGCATTGGGCATTGGGGGTATTGACTGTTGATTGTTGAGTGTTGACTGTTGAGTGTTGACTGTTACAGAGGAATTATTCTACTTGTCTCCCTTGTCTCCCTTGTCTATTTCAAAACAACTTTAACGCTGGCTGCTGGGGCTTCTTGAGGTACTGGTTCAATGGCAACTTGAGCGGGTGTGGTTGAACTTCTCAACCACAGTGTCACGGCGGGAATTACGCCTAGCACTGAGCCGAGTAACACGGGGATGAAGAAGCCACTTGCTAAGCTGAGTCCGGCGGCAAAGGCGAAGTTACTTAAATAAATTGCTAAGGGGAGATTAAGTTGCGATCGCTCTAATTTTATCGAGGTTTTTCTCCACAATAACCCTGCGACACTCATAAATAATGCACTAGTGCCAAACCAACCTGCATAGTTCTGGTAAGGTGTTCCAAAGAATTCTCCTGGTTGTTCCCAATACCAAAAGGGTAGAGAAGATTGGCTCATTGCTGGTTCTAGAGCAAAGTCCCAGCAAGTGAACAGCAACGCACCAACGGCTACAGCAGCAATATGCCTTGCCAAACTCGGTTTTTGGGCTACCTGCAAACCACATCTGGCTATTAAGTAAGATGACAAGCCAACATAAAACCAAGACAATGGAATTGTGAAAGGAACTAGCCCACCAATTTTGTAACCCAAGCCACTCAAATAACTATAATCTCCAAATGGAAAACCTGTACTGGTTCCCAATAATTCACTTCCTAGAGAAATAAACACAGCCGGGAGCATAAATGCTAGCCAAGTTCCTAATCCCAGCGTCCGGTAGGCATAAATAGAAACTGCCACTGTTCCTAAAATAATATCAACTACACCGCCGCTAGCCATACTTAACCCTATGGCAGTTTCTCCAACCTGGGATAAGTTGAAAATTATGTCGGCATGAGGTAAGACCAGTAACATCCCTGCTAATCCAAAAGCCTTTGACAATATATGAGCAATGAGGCATACGCGCTCAACAATAACAATTTGTCTCATGATTATTCCTTAACTAAGATGTGACACACGGCTACTCGGCTGCTAATAGTTTACAAATCTTTATCAATATATTTAACTACTTTGTGCTGTAATTCTCAAACTTGTTTGCGTTGCTTGACAAAGCATGGCAGGCTATAAGTGAAACTAAGTCTCCATAGTAGTCCTAAATCATTTGGGGACTTCCAACTAAAAAAAATATTCCGTAGAAGAGTGTTGACGGTTGACGGTCACCAGTCAACGACCCCAAGCGGAATAATTTATTTTTTGGATTTTCCTTGTGAAACCCTACTGTCCAGGCTGTTGTTTGACGGAAACACCAGACTTTTGACTCCCCACTACTCTCTATTGACTACAGTCAACAGTCAACAGTCAACTACCACCACTGGTATTGACTTAGTAATGAAATAACACTTTAGCCCTGTACTGGTGATATCAACCCATGCCAATTTTGAAAAGAGTTCCTTGGGTGTCCCTAGCGGTAGTGCTGCTTAGCTACAGTACTTTGGGCTGGGTAATATCTGAAACACATCCTCCTCTGTTTGTATGGCCAGCGATCGTAGTTAGTATCTTGCTGTTAATACTAATTTTGACAACTCCTTGGCCAAAGGTGACATATTACTACACTCTTTTGTTTGAATCAAATGTCAGAGCTTTTGGAGTTGCCGTGTTAGCAGCTTTCTTGTTCTTTATTATGCTTGCTTGGTTTAAGGTATTTCTGGATACTTTACTGATTATTTCGGCAACTATATTAGTCAGGATAGATTTTCAAGTAGCTGAACTCAAGAGAAAACTAGCTTTTTGGAGTGCGTCTCTTGCTTCATTAACAGGTTTGGTCTTGGGTGCGCTGATCTACAAATTAGTAAATTCTGAAATTTCACTAAAATTCTAAAATCAAGAGTGATAAATGACGGCTTAAAAGTTAGAAATTTTAGGAACTTCCAAATAAAAAAATATTCCCTAGAAAACTGTTAACTGTTAACTGTCCACAGTCAACAGTCAACTACCATCTACTGTTGTTTATTTTTTGGAGTTACTTTATTGTTTAAAACCCAATGTTTTCAAACAGCAGCACAGACAGAAAAAAATCCGTGATAAAAATTGACACCCAACTAGTCACAACTGCTTTTGTTGCTGATTCTCCTACTTCTTTTGCTCCTCCCTTAGTAGTTAATCCCCAATTACAGCCAATAACAGCAACTAGCATCCCGAAAATGAACCCTTTGAGTAAAATAATGAACAAATCTGAGGGTTCTAGAAAATCTCTGACTGATTCTAAAAAAATTTCTGGGACAATTTCGTAAAACTGCCATGCAGCAAAAACTCCGCCGATGAGACCCATCATTAAAGCAAAAACTGTCATTAAAGGTACCATCAAGCAACAAGCAATTACTCTAGGAAGTACAAGATAATCAATGGGATCGGTTTTGAGCATATAAAGTGCATCAATTTGCTCTGTGACTCGCATTGCACCTATTTCCGCTGCAAAAGCAGAACCTACTTGTCCCGCCATAATACTAGCGGTCAAAATTGGGGCCAATTCTCTGCAAAATGCCAATGCAAAAGCACCCCCCACAACATTGACCGCACCAAATCGCACTAATTCTCTCGCTGTTTGAATAGTAAAAATCATTCCTGCAAAACCGCCCACAAGCAAAACTGGGGAGATAGAACTCGGCCCAGCAGTCACTAGATGTTGCATAATCTTGCGGTAATAGGTTTTACCTTGGAGTAAATGCAGCCACACTTGACCAAAGAGCAGTAGTGCAGCAAAACAGCGTACAATCCAATATTGTTCAAAATTTGTTTTTGGTTGCAATTCAAAGAGTTGGAAATTTAATAATATTTCTCATAATGTAATGTTAATAATCATTTATGAACAGTATAAGATATACAATTTTTGTGTTGCTATTAATACTCTCATTTTTATTAGCATTTCCAGCTTTTGCATCGGTGTGCCGTAATTACAATGGTCATCAGATTTGTATTCTCAGTATTAATCGCAGTGCTAAAAACTATTGGGAATACAGGGCATCTGTCAGTGTAGATGGAGTAAAAACGCCCATTGAGGTTTACAATTGCCGTCAACGATTTAAGATTCAACAAAATGGAACTATTTTGCCTTTCGAGGAAAATAGTGCTGGTGAAATGATATGTAGCTTTTTTAATTCTTCTGGGCGCTAAATACCCGCCAGATAATTAAAACGGTGAAACCTAGATAGGCTAATACAGTTAACCATTCTTGCCAACTACCAGATATATTGTTCATCAGCAAAAGCCAAAAATAAATACTTTAGGACTTACGCAACTGGCATATTATTTTAAGTTTGTAGTAAGGACTTTAGTCCTCTAATAAGGACTGAAGTCCTTACTACAAGCAAAAAAAATTGATTTTTTGTGACACTTGCGTAAGTCCTGTACTTTTATAAGGGAACTCCGAAAAATAAACAACAGTACATAGTAGTTGACTGTTGACCGTTAACAGTCTTCTGTGGAATATTTTTTTACTTGGAAGTCCCTAGCAGGGAACAGGGTAATTGCTCTCAAACCTGTTTAATTTTACTTTTTACCTAAAAACAACAAGAATGCTCCCGCCACAGTCGCAGACTTGGCGGCGAGATGAATTGTTGGCTAAAAACGAGACACCCCTTAACTGAATCAAACCGTAGGTTTGACAAGGCGTTCGCGCAGCGTGTCCCAGACAGGGGTAGTTGAGTTTTTAGCAATCTTCGTGATACTATTACGTCAGGGAGTTTGACGTAACAATGCTGGTATTTGAGGCAAAACTGGAAGGAACAAACGAGCAATATCAATCGCTGGATGAAGCGATTAGAACTGCTCGTTTTGTTCGTAATGCTTGCCTCCGGTACTGGATGGATAACCGGGATATTGGCAGATACGAGTTGAGCGCTTATTGCGCTGTACTCGCTGCGGATGAAAATTTCCCTTGGGTAGATAAGCTCAACTCTATGGCTCGTCAAGCTTCTGCTGAAAGAGCATGGAGTGCAATTGCGAGATTCTTTGATAACTGCAAGAAATCTAAGCCAGGGAAAAAGGGTTATCCACGATTTAAGAAAGAACAAACTCACGGAAGCGTTGAATACAAAACTAGCGGCTGGCGCTTGTCCGATGACCGTCGATACATTACTTTTAGTGATGGTTTCAAAGCAGGAACATTCAAGCTTTGGGGAACTCGCGTGCTGCATTTCTACCAACTTAAACAATTCAAGCGAGTGCGGGTTGTGCGTCGTGCTGACGGTTATTATTGTCAGTTTTGTATCGACTGTGAACGAATAGCCAATCGTGAGCCAACGGGTAAAACTATTGGTCTGGACGTGGGGTTGAACCATTTCTTGACCGATAGTGAAGGCAATACAGTTGACAATCCTAGACACCTTCGCAAGAGCGAAAAGTCTTTGAAACGACTGCAACGCCGTTTTGCTAAGACTAAAAAGGGTTCTAAAAATAGAGCTAAATTTAGAAATAAATTGGCTCGTAAACACCTCAAAGTAAGTAGGCAGCGTAAAGACTTTGCTGTGAAAACAGCAAGGTGCGTAGTCCAGTCTAACGACTTGGTAGCCTACGAGGATTTGAAGGTGCGAAATATGGTCAAAAACCGACACTTGGCTAAGTCGATTAGTGATGCAGCGTGGACGCAGTTTCGGCAATGGGTTGAATATTTTGGGAAAGTTTTCGGAGTTGTCACGGTTGCCGTGCCTCCTCATGGAACTAGTCAGAACTGTTCTAATTGTGGTGAGGTTGTCAAAAAATCCCTTAGCACCAGAACCCATGTTTGCCCTCATTGTGGAACAGTCTTAGACCGAGATCATAATGCTGCACGAAACATACTTGAGATTGGACTACGTACTGTGGGGCACACAGGAACGTTAATCGCCTCTGGAGACATCGACCTCTGCATGTCGGGAGAAATCTCTCCAAGTAAGTTGAGTCGCGGAAAGAGGAAGCCCAAGAAGTGATTCTTGGAATCCCTCGCTACACCCGTAAGGGTTAGCGATGGGAGGATGTCAATCAGCACTGTTTCGCTGAAATTATCAAATACTGTTTCTTTTGTACCCCTGGGTCTTCTGTAAACTGCTAGTTGCCTGCTGTATTTTGCTCATGGGGTTGGAGATCAAAATTACTCTGAAAATTTTTCGCTAATTTTCCGGAACTAACAATACTAGACTGGTATTACATATCAGAGCATCAATAATTATACTGAACTTCTATAACTAGCCTACGGGTAATATAGCCCCATTATTTCAAAAGCCCAGTTATCAAAACTGGGCTTTTGGTATTTAATATTACGTCTGGTTAAACACTTGGGGGTTTGGAAGTAAAAAATTAGGACTTACGCAAAAATAACGTAATTGGGTCATTACGAGCGATAGCGTACTCCTACCCAGAAGCAAGCTACGCACAGCGTCTCGTAGAGAAGTAATCCCCCCTAACGCTGGGATTGCTTCCCTACACTCCGTTACGGTCGCAATGACAATATCGGCGTTGTGTAAGTCCTAAAAATATTTTATTGCTATTGTTGACTTTTGACCGTTGACTGTTAACTGTGAACTGTCAACAGTCAACAATCAACACTTTAAGTCCGCTAGTTAACTACAAAAGTAAGCTTACTTAGCCTGAATTGGGGTTAAAGCTACACCTTTGTAATAATGTCCCAAAATTTGCAGGTGGTTGACTCCTTGGCGAGCTAAATTGTAGGCTCCCCATTGACTCATACCTAAACCGTGGCCGAAGCCAAGCCCTTGGAGAACAAAGCTACCATCTGCTGCTTTGGAGACGCTAAAACGGGTACTTTTGAGTTTGAGGGCTGTCCGTACTTGTTCGCCTTGTAAGACTTTCGTGCCTTTGTTGCCGATGATTTTCAAGACTTTGACGCTTCTAAAAGGCGAAAATGTTTCTGGAACCATCGCCGTTACACTACCCACCTCAGGAAATTTAGAGCTAATTTCACTGGGCGAAAAGGTTTTGACCCAATTACACTCGCTGATATTTTGGTCGTAATCTTGGACAGCACGTAGGTAGGGTAAGGAATTTCCCCATACATCCTCGACATTTTCGGTATGTCCGCCAGAACAAGCATGGAAAACTGAGAGAATAATCTTGTTTTTATAAGTTAGAACTTGCCCTGCTGTTTCATCCACTGCTTTATAAGTAGCAGGAGATTCACTAATTACACCTTTGTAAATTTGCCAGCGATCGGGGGTGTTGCCTAAATCGTAAACAGGATTATTCCGTTGTTTTTCTCGTTCGTAAAGGGCATAGGTACGGGCTGCGATCGCCTGGGCTTTCAAAGCTTCCACAGGCCAACTAGCACTCATTTCACCACCAAGAACGCTGTAGAGATACTCTTGGTCGTCAACCCAGTTAACAGCAGTTAAACCATTTTCTGTGGGGACAACCAAAGTTCTGCCCCGATACCAGCGATCGCCAATGTAAACAAATCCTTTACCTGTCGGCTCAATCCAAAATAAACCAGACTGCCATTTATCTAAAGCCACTCCACCAGGAACCGCTTGGGCATAAAACGCACTCATGGCCGGTAATTGTCCCAAAGTCCGGCCTGTACTATCCTTAACGATTCCAGTCGTGGAACTGCCCACTTTTACTTGATTAACTCCCCTCTCGATTGCTACGCGTAAGATTACAGCCGCTTGAGCTGGGGCAACCAAAGCTATCCATAAAAGAACGCTTATCCACCAGTGACGTATTTTAATCTGGGAAACTAAAGAGCCTAAGTCAAGTTGGAATTTCATGCTGGTCATCTAAACATCACATTAGTATTGGTTTGACGCTCTCGATTCTGGCGTCTACTACTTTAAGATGAGACACTTCTCCAACGCCGGAGGTTGCCACCTTTTACTAATTATGCATTTATGTTTAGTTATCAGATGGCAGCCCTAAAGAAATACTTGCCAAAACATTACAGTCTTTGGCAATTTCTTTAGGCAAATCCAACAAAATATTGTCCAATTTCGTGGAATTGGCAGTGAAAATATTATATGCTACAGCCAGGGCCTTGAAGGTCTTCGGGAAAACTAATTAATTCCAAGTAATCTGGATTTGCTAGAAATTGTTTTGCTGCTAATAAGCCAGCAATGCTCCAAGTTTGATAAATTCTGGCTTCCTTGCCAATTAAACGACCATTGTTGCCATCATAGTATTCGGGAAATTGATCTTGGTATAAACGACTTTCAGCAATGGCGATCGCTTCTTGGGCAAGTTCTATCCTGTTTGTTTTCAGTGCCGCAGCAGTAAATACCCACAATAAAACAGGCCAGTTACCACCGTTGTGATAAGACCAAGGTATGTTTTTAGAATCGCATCCTGTAACAATTTTCCACTCCAAACCTTCCAAAGCTGGAAAGCAGATTTTAACAGGCATATAGCCAATCAAGTTTTCCCAGCGTTCGGCAAATAAATTCATGATCCTTTGGGATTCTGTTTCGCTAGCTAAGGAAGCTAAGATTGCCATCAAATTTCCCAAAGTAAAAAAGCGGAAATCCATTCTTCCTGGCCCTAAATTTCCGGCTAAATATCCTCCAGTTTCCGGTAACCACTCGGTCAACCAACTGGGGATAGATTCTGAATGGATGTTGAATTTATTGGCAACTTCTTTACCAAATTCGTTACCTTTGTAACGATAAATTTCCCGCAATCGCTGTAAATCTAACCAGTAATAATTGCGGATATGATATTTCAAAGCTCCCAATCGCCGATTCACTTTATCCAGATAACTTTCACCATTGCCATCTGGTAAGAGTAATTCCCCGGCTGCCCTCAAAGATGCATAAAATAATACCTGAATTTCTAAAGGATGTTCGTAAACTCCCAAACGCCGGTCAATCATGCACGCGCCATCGGGAACTAACATTGTTGGGTACATAGAAAAGCGATGTACCAAACACAGATCCAAAATTAACTTGATTCCTGCTTGAAAATCTGGTTGACGCGCTAAAGTCAAATCCCCTGTGGCTTTTTCATAAGCTCTCAATAGCAGAATCCACCACATACAAGAATCAACTGGAGGAACGCGAGCGATGGCTTGTTCGCCAAAATCAGCAACCAAAAATTCCTCACTACCAATGGATTGGACTTTGAAACTGGCAGGCATTAACCCTGCACCCGGTTCAAAGCAATCCATTTGTTTTTCATGACTTTGTAATTTCAGAGTTTCTATTAAAAAATTGCGGACAATATCTGCTTTGCCGTGCATCAGAAACACTAAAGCAGAAGGCACAAAATCCCGAAGAAAACACTGGTCATAATTGAGTGGATCTGCATGTGGATCGACAGCAGCTAAGGTACCGATGGGTTTTCCTTGATGGTAAATTATTGATTTTTCTAGAAATTTCCAAGCTTCTGTTTCTGGCAAATTCTTCTTATTACTCATAGGAGTCATAGGCGTTTAATTCCACTAATGTAGGTATCGGTTTAATGGTGGAAAGCACGCCAGTTCAACTTTTAGAGACTTCCAAATCAAAAATGTCCTACTGTTGACAAGCAATACTCAACAATCATCAGTCACTTGTTTTTGTTTCTTGGAGTTTCCTTAAGCCGACCAGGTTTCGCGGAAATCAGCATACAGAGTCAATCCACCATCAACAAACAGCGTTTGTCCGGTGATGTATGCAGCTTCATCGGAAGCTAAAAAAGCTACTGCGGCTGCCATCTCTTCTGTAGTGCCAGCCCGCCCCATTGGGATATGGCTTTCCACGATCGCTTTTTTTTCTGGGTCATCAATCCAAGCTTGATTGATGGGTGTAATTGTGGCTCCGGGGGCAACGGCGTTAACACGAATACCTTGGTTAGCGTATTCCAATGCTAAACTTTTGGTGAGATTTTCCATCCCGCCTTTGCTGATAGAATAACTGATATACATCGGTCGAGGAATAATTTCGTGAACGCTGGAAATATTAATAATTACTCCCCGACGATTAGCAGACAGTAGATGTTTAATAGTTTCACGGGCGCAGAGATAAGCACCCCGGAGATTGACTGCAATGACTCGATCAAAATCTGCTGTGCTAAGTTCATGAGATGGACTTTCTGTTTGAATGCCAGCATTGTTGATGAGAATATCTAAACTGCCAAATTCCTGAATAACAGTGTTGACCATCTCAATAACGTCTGATTCTTGAGAAACATCTCCCTGAACCAGCAACGACTTCACACCACAACTTTGAATATCTCCACAAGCTTTTTGCAACGCCATTTCTTGCGTTTGTGCTGCTGCTTCAGGATCTTTACGGTAATTGATAGCAATGTTGCACCCTGCTTGAGCAAGTTTAATGGCGATCGCTTGACCAATACCTGATGTTGCACCTGTAATTAAGGCATTCTTTCCTTTTAACCCTATCATATTTTTTCACTCAAATGATTTTGGATTTGGGATTTTAAATTAATAGGACTTACGCAACGCCGATATTGTCATTGCCACCGTAACGGAGTGTAGGGAAGCAATCCCAGCATCAGTTGTAGAGACTAACAATTGCTAGTCTCTACAACGATAAATCAAGGGTTTTAGTGTCTAAATAATGCGTAAATTCCAAATTTGGACACTATCGCAAATCGGCTGGTATCTCTTTGGGAACTACCCAATAGTAAACACTTTTGCCCTCTACAGTCAGAGTTTGGTTTGGTTTCCAGTTACCCATATCAAAGGCGTGGGAAACAATCCGAGTACCAGGTTTGAGTTGTTTTAAAAGTATGGGGCGGAGTCTCTCGTTGATTTCTGGTAATAGATAAAGCGTAACTACTGTGGCTTCACTAAAATCTGTGTTAAACAAATCCTGCTGCACAAACTTCACGCGGTCAGTTACTCCGGCTTTTTGAGCATTCTCATTAGCTTCTTTGATGCGTTGCGGGTCAATATCTATTCCCACACCACGAGTACCATAATTTTGTGCCGCAGTAATTACAATTCGCCCGTCACCACTGCCAAGGTCGTAAACTACATCATTTTTGTTCACTTTTGCCACTTTCAACATTGCATCCACCACTGCCTGTGGAGTTGGCACATAAGGAACATCACCAGGACGTTCTTGCGGTTGAGTTGTCGGTGTCGCTGAGGGAGTTACTGTTTCAGTCTCAGCCGTTAAAGTAGAAGGTTGTGTACCAGCTTCCAAATCTTGCTGTTGTGGAGTACATCCAACAATTCCCAAGCTGGTAATACTAACTCCCGCAACCAGTGAAAACAGAGTTTTTTTGAAGTTCATGAATTTTCTCCTTTGTGAATTGGGATTGTTGATTGTTGACTGTTGACTGGGCATAGGGCATAGGGCATTGGGCAAGCAGGAAGTGTGGGAGGGGTGGGAGGTGTGGGAGGATGAGGAAGAAATCTTTCCCCCCACACTC
>NZ_JACKZU010000831.1:0-280 GCF_014222165.1 Nostoc sp. 2RC | reverse complement strand
TGCGCCATATTCTGGTGTAACTATGGGTGAAGAGTTCATGTTTAATGGAAAACATGTTCTTATCGTTTACGATGATTTAACTAAGCAAGCGGCAGCATACCGTGAGTTATCATTATTACTACGTAGACCACCAGGTCGTGAAGCATATCCTGGGGACGTCTTCTACCTACACAGTAGATTATTAGAAAGAGCTGCAAAACTTAACGATGATCTTGGAGGCGGTTCAATTACTGCTTTACCAATCATTGAAACTCAAGCTGGCGATATCTCAGCTTACGTT
>NZ_JACKZU010000830.1:0-280 GCF_014222165.1 Nostoc sp. 2RC | reverse complement strand
TTACAAAGAAAGGCAGAAGTTCGTTCGCGCAGCGTGTCGAAGACAGGGCAGAAGGCACTTATGTTAGGAGTAACAATTAAAACTTTAGTTCTGGGTCTAGAGCCACGTTCAGACAAATAATTATACCGAGACTGCTTGCAGCAAGGTATAAAACGTCCTTGTTACAATCCCACTCTTTTAAGGGTGGGTAGCATAGCTGCCTTCTAACTTGAAAATCAAACTTTGGCTTTAGCCCAAGAAGAGTATGTGGCGGAAGTCGTTGAATTACAACAGCCATAAC
>NZ_JACKZU010000262.1:0-11719 GCF_014222165.1 Nostoc sp. 2RC | reverse complement strand
GAGAGACGCGGGGAGGGGGGGACGCTCTGACGCGGAGAGTGTTTGTGATAAATTCTCTGTGCCTTCGTGTCCCTCTTTCCCCGCGTCCCCGCGTCTCTCTGTCCCCGCGTCTTCTTCCTTCACACTCAGCCAACTTTCCAACGAAGGGGTGGCGGAACCTAAAATTAGGGGACAGTTTTCTAATTCGGCTCGCCATTGGGCGACGGTGCGGGCGTGGTAGGTGGGGATGGGTGAGTCTTGTTTGAAGCTGCTGTCGTGTTCTTCATCTAATATGATTAAACCCAAGTTGGGTAAAGGTGCAAAAATGGCGCTGCGGGTGCCTATTACAACTTGCGGTTCTCCTAGAAGCATTTGTCGCCAGGTGTCGTAGCGTTCGCCTTCTGAAAGGGCGCTGTGATAAACTCGGACTTTATTGCCGAAGCGGGCGCGAAAACGGTCGGTGAGTTGGGGTGTGAGTCCAATTTCTGGGACTAAAACCAGAGCGGATTTGCCAATTTGCAGTAGAGGAGCGATCGCTTGCAAATATACTTCGGTTTTCCCGGAACCTGTGACGCCGTGCAATAAAACTTGAGCAAATCCATTTAATGTCTGAATTGTTTCTAGGGCAATGGTTTGGGCTGCATTTAATGTCTTTGGTTGGTCTTGAGCTAAGGACGGGCTTTGTTCTGTTCGCAATACTTCCCGTTCTTCAATGACGATGCAACCTTTTTGTACTAATGTCTTCATAATAGAAGAACTAGCATTGCAAATTTGCAATAATTCACTTTGCCATAATTCTCCTCCACGACGCCGCAGCACTTCTAATATTTCTCGTTGGCGAGTTGTTAAGTCGGGTTCCAGTGTACTGGTTACCAGGGTCACTGCTTTTTCAAATTTCGGTTTAGTTAGTTGGGGCGGTTCTAAGTAACTTTCTACTAAACCCCGTCGCAATAGTTCGCGCACTCCTTGGTAAGCTCGTGGGACTTGATTCTGTAAGTAGCGAAAACTATAATCTCCGTCTGATTGTTGCTGTAGGAGTTGCAGAATTTTGTGAGCGTCTTTATTGTTGACTTTGGCTACTAAACTTTGAAAGTTTAATAAAGCTAGAATTTTAATCAAATAATTATTTTCGATGGTATTAAATATATAAAATTTAATTAACAAAGAATAAGATTCCCGAACAATACGCATCAAAGGTGTGTTTAATAAAGCATTAATATTAGTGTTAGTAGACACTGCTGCACCAGCTACAGTTAAACGGATGCGACGTTGCGATCGCCCCAATAATCCTGGTGGTAATGCTGTACGTATTACCTGAATTATTTGTGTGTAGTAATACTGCGATATCCGTTCCATTAAAGTCCAGTAACTATCCCGGAAAAAATTCTTTTGAATCACATCTTCCACATCCCGAATTTTTTCTAGCGGTAAGTCTACTGGAGGTTTGAAAAGCAATCTAATGGCTACTCCCGTGAGATGTTGTGCGCCAAATGGTACATTCAAAATATCTCCAGGTTTTACTTCTAACCCGCTTGGCAGTCGATAAATGTAAATATTTGCCCCTTTTTCCACTTCTGTTGCTGTTCCTGGACAGTCCACCAGTACTTCAACCCAACGATTAAGAGTTGCACTTGGCTGATAAGATTCTCCTGGTTCTGCTACCACTAATGGAGATAAATTGAGGTCATTAATATACATAGTTGCTTACTTAATAGTTAGATATTTTACTCAATTGGCTGCTGCTAACTCGACCGTATTTTTTATTTTCTCAAGCATAAATGGTATTTCTGAATACTGTTATTGTTCATAATACTTGATAAGTTTCCTCTTATGTAATCTGCTAGACAAATTCGTATCAACTTTACATGCAATAAATATTGGGGTTCTCTATAGAAATAAAAGCATTTTCGCTATTGCTGTAATTCATTGGGTCTATCTACTAAATAGGGAGTAGCCTTTTTCCGCCTATTGATAGATATTCAACCCTTTATGCTTATGAGATGCTTTTATACAAATAAGAATATCCCGAAATTAGGCTCCCATCATTGTAATTAGTATTATCAGGGTAACTTGCCATCGGGAATGCATAACCCCAACACCAGGTTTTCATTTTATCCAGTGATTTACGCTACCTAGACATTAAAAATATTTAGAAAAATATATGAATATTTAAGAAATCTGGATAGTTAGCGGAGATTTTTATATTTGTTTAAGTTGAGAAAGTTTGAGGGGGTTTGACATATTTGGTAATTAAGAAAAAAATAAAGAAGATATCTCTTGTCAACCTGAAAATTCAGTTTTGTTGGGTGCGAAGGTCAATTAAGTTATTGCTTGTATCTAAGGATAACCTTGAGTTAGTAGGTACATAGCAGTTTTTATTCCTGAAGAAAATTAGCATAAGCTTGTATTTGGCTATATAAACGGGTGCATTCGTCCCTTAGGGAAAACTACCAAGCCTAAAACTAGTAGCCATAAGTAAATTATGTACCAAACAAAGCAACAATCCCTAAAGGAAACTATGAATATTGTTGAATTGGGAAAAATGGAAATACTGGAGAATACTGCTGAAACTGAAGAACTATTGCTGGAGAATTTAGATGCAGTAGCTGATGAAGAACCTCCCATTTTAGTAGAAAATCTGGAATCGGAGGAACGGGATGGAGATGAAATGGCTGCGGCTCGTCCTTCGG
Source organism: Nostoc sp. 2RC (assembly GCF_014222165.1). Taxonomy (NCBI): domain Bacteria; kingdom Bacillati; phylum Cyanobacteriota; class Cyanophyceae; order Nostocales; family Nostocaceae; genus Nostoc; species Nostoc sp. 2RC. Next base: position 9,050 of record NZ_JACKZU010000262.1, on the reverse strand, counting down.
GATACAATAAGACCGAACATGATGATGCTGTAGGCGCTTTTTTTAAAGAAATGGCGCGTTATCCACTGCTAAAACCAGATGAAGAAGTGGAGTTAGCACGGCGGGTGAGATTTCTGGAAGAAATTCGGGAATTACAAGCTACTTTGCTGTCAAAACTCGGACATGAACCTAGCAAATTAGAAGTAGCTTCTGAGCTAGAAATGACCGAAAAACAATTAGAAAGTCGCTTGTATCAAGGTAGGGTAGCGAAACGTAAAATGATTCGCTCCAATCTGAGATTAGTAGTATCTATTGCCAAGCGATATTTAAATCGGGGAGTACCTTTTCTGGATTTAATTCAAGAAGGAGCAATGGGTTTAAATCGCGCTACAGAAAAGTTCGATCCAGATAAAGGATACAAGTTTTCTACCTACGCTTATTGGTGGATTAGACAAGCGATTACGAGAGCGATCGCTAACGATGCGCGAACAATCCGCTTACCAATTCATATTGTTGAAAAACTTAATAAACTTAAAAAAGCGCAACGAGAACTCAAACAAAAACTCTGTCGCAATCCTTCGGAAGCGGAAATGGCAGAAGCGTTGGAAATTAGCGTCCAACAACTACGCCAATTGCAACAATTACGCCGTCAAGCACTTTCTTTAAATCACCGTGTTGGTAAAGAAGAAGACACGGAATTAATGGATTTATTAGAAGATGAAGATAACTTATCTCCAGAAGCAAAAATGAATGAAAACATGATGCGTCAGGAGATTTGGGAAGTATTAGGTGATGTGTTAACTCCACGGGAGAAAGATGTCATTTCTTTGCGCTATGGTTTAACAACTAGCGAACCCTGTACCTTGGAAGAAGTCGGCAATATGTTCAATCTTTCCCGCGAACGAGTGCGACAAATCCAAAGTAAAGCCATGCGAAAATTGCGGCGTCCCCACATAGCCAAACGGTTAAAAGGTTGGCTAATTTAAAAATTTCACCGAAAAATCAAGACTTAATACCAAATTAGGATAATTAGAGATGATTGGAACAGTCTTTACTACAGACATTTAATCCCAAATCCCAAATCCCAAATCTAAAATCCAAAATTGGTATGATACCTGACCTTATTATCTCTCATAACGAAACATTTCTCGAAGGGGGGCGATCGCCAACTGCAAAAACCGGGTGTTTTGTACCTTTTTCAGCTTTGGTTTAATCATTAACCACAAAAATTGCACAGTTAACTATAGACTATGAACTATGGACTATAGACTATAGACTCATGACTTCGAGTAGCGATTTGATTGTGCGTTTTGCCCAGCCAGCTGATTACAGTGTACTCTTTAAATTAATTGAAGGGCTTGCCGAGTATGAAAAGTTATCTCATGCAGTCATCGGTAATGCTCTGGCACTGAAAGAACATTTATTTGGTTCGCACAGATATATAGAAGCAATATTAGCAGAATTTGGCGGTCAAGCTGTTGGTTTCACTCTATTTTTTCATAATTATTCAACATTTTTAACTAAGCCAGGAATATATCTAGAAGATTTATTTGTTTTACCAGAATATCGCAGACAAGGTATTGGTAAAGCTCTGCTGACTAAAGTAGCCCAGATTGCCGTAGAACGCAATTGTGGACGCTTAGAATGGAGTGTGTTGGATTGGAATGAATCAGCCCAAGCCTTTTATCGTAGTATGGGAGCTTCTATATTAGATGATTGGCGAATTTGTCGCGTCACAGAAGATACACTCAACAAGTTAGGAACTTTGAGGGAGTAGGGAATCGATAGTCGTGAGTTGGGAGTCTTGACCCTACTCACACACCGTTGGTGTAGCCTCTCGTAGAAAAGGGGGCGTAAAAATAACATAATTGTTGTCAGGTGTGTTAGGCGCAAATTCCGATGCGATCGCTCGTGAAAAATATGACATCAGGGCTTAACATATTATCTTATTTAGTAGTAATTTAGTCTACAGCATAATACATCCTATTAGCTGTCTATTGACTATTTTAAAAATGCAAATAAAACGAACATTCTACTACTAAATATAAATAAAAATATTTTCTTCCTACTCCCTACTCACCACTGCCTAATTTTTCAATTTAAGAAATATTCTAGAATTCAAAAATATATTATTTAAAGATTAATGGGTATAGTAGCCAATAATCTTGAATTCCAAAAATTTTAAGGCTAGTTTGACAGCTTGTCGTTTGACTATAGCAGCGCCTCAACTGACAATTATGAAGGATGTAGCGATTCCCAGTTAAGTGAGGTACATCAACTTTTGTTTTTAAACGCTCCACAAGCGTAGAGTCAAGCCCAGAGTTACCCGCAGGTTTGCCCGACAAGATAAGCAAAGTACTCAGTACCTCAGCAGATTAGGAAAGGCGCTATATTCCACGAATCAAATGTTATTGCAGAGGGAACACGAAATGAAAAGAATTATTAAAATTATGCTGTTAGGCATAGCAATCTTCACCTTTGCCTTCAGTAGTCCAGCTTTAGCCGGAGATGCTGCTAGCGGAGCTAAAGTATTTAGTGGTAATTGTGCTTCTTGTCATGCAGGCGGTAAAAATTTAGTTAAAGCTGAAAAAAGCTTGAAGAAAGGCGATTTGGAAAAGTATGGTTTGTACTCAGCAGAGGCGATTATTTCTCAAGTTACAAATGGTAAAGGTGCCATGCCTGCTTTTGGCAAACGTTTAAAACCTGAGCAGATTGAAAATGTTGCTGCTTATGTACTTTCACAAGCAGATAAAAGCTGGAAATAGTACTGAAATTATCAGAATTGAGCAATCAAATTCTGGTTAAGATACTTTTGATATCTGGCTTGTAATTTCAGGTTTTGCTGTTACAGTAGATTCCTCTGAAATTCAGAAGGAATAAGGAATAGGGAATAGGGAACAGGAAAACCCACGCTTGCAAGCGTGGGTTTTTCAACTTTTCAACACAGAGGTACGCAGAGATTTATAGCTCAGCAGACTAGGAAACGCTATATTTCAACTTAAATTGACATTTAATTCCGTAAAATCTCTGAAAAATAAAGAATTGAGTTTTCCAGCAAATTCATCACTATAGGACTCCTATTTGATTGGGTGAAAAGAACTCCGTACACCTATATTCTCTGAAACTTTTTTGCCTGACTACGCAAATCATTTCAGATATCAAAGCGGATTCCTATATATATCTACGATAACTGATATTAAGAATAGGTAAAAGGGAATACTAAGGCTAAATCACAATATTAAAAATAACACTGCAATGATACTACTATCCAATGATATAGTTCCCTTGTCTGGATATCGCATCACAGAGCAAATTTATTCAGGTAGTAAAACCTTAGTTTATCGAGCTGTCAGAAAACAAGACCAAAAGATAGTGGTTATCAAATTGATGCGGAATGAGTATCCCACCATCGATGAAATTGCTCAATTTCGCAATCAATATACAATCACTAAAAATCTCAATTTGCAGGGGATAGTTAAACCTCTGAATTTAGAAAATTACCGTAATGCCTATGCCTTAGTGATGGAAGACTTTAGCGGTATATCCCTTAAAGATTGGACAAAAAGGAAAGAAAAAAATATTGTCAGCTTAGGAGAGTTTTTTCAGATTGCGATACAAATAGTATCTATCCTAGAGGAACTGCATCGCCATCGCATCATTCACAAAGATATCAAACCTGCCAATGTTCTAATTAATCCCAATACTCTGGAAATCAAACTTATTGACTTCAGCATTGCTACTTTACTACCAAGAGAAGTTCAATTTATCACGAATCCTAACGTTTTAGAAGGAACATTAGCTTATATTTCTCCCGAACAAACTGGAAGAATGAACCGTGGTATCGATTACCGTAGCGATTTTTATTCCTTGGGGGTGACATTTTTTGAACTTCTCAGTGGAGAATTACCCTTCAATACTAATGACCCAATGGAATTAGTCCATGCTCATATTGCCAAACAACCAGATAAATTCAAAATTAAACATTCAAAATCTACAAATAATGAGGAAATTCCAGAAGTACTTTGCGATATCGTGATGAAACTAATGTCCAAAAATGCTGAAGACCGCTATCAAAGCACCTATGGACTTAAATATGATATAGAAATATGCCATCAGCACTGGAAACAAACTGGTAATATTCCATTTTTGGAGTTAGCCGTTAAAGATATTTCTGACCGTTTTCTGATTCCTGAAAAACTCTACGGTCGTCAAGAAGAAGTCGCAAATCTTCTTGCTGCCTTTGACCGTGTGACACAAGGTAAAACAGAAATGGTTTTGGTTGCAGGCTTTTCTGGTATTGGTAAAACTGCGGTAGTGAACGAAGTTCATAAACCTATTGTCCGACAACGTAGTTACTTTATTCAGGGGAAATTTGACCAGTTTCAAAGAGAAATTCCGTTATCGGCATTAGTACAAGCTTTTAGCGAACTAATCAGACAAATTTTAATAGAAACTGAAGCAGAAATTCAACATTGGAAATTGAAGATACTTGCAGCGCTAGGCCAACAAGCTCAGATAATTAACGATGTAATTCCTGTACTAGAACAAATTATTGGTAAACAACCAAAATGTGCGGAACTTTCTGGTAATGCTGCCCAAAATCGCTTCAATTTATTATTTAAAAGATTCATTCAAGTATTTCTTAGTAAAGAACATCCTTTGGTAATTTTTTTAGATGATTTGCAATGGGCAGATACAACATCTTTAAAATTTATTCAATTATTAATGAATCAAAATAATATAGAAAATAAAAAATCCTTTTTAGTTAATTTTGAAAGCCAAGAAAATATTTTAATTGCTAACTTTGAGAGCGAAAAATTTTCAGGCGATCGCACCCAAAATTTAGAGATAAATGAAGGAAGTTTATTATTAATTGGTGCATATCGTGATAATGAAGTTTCTCAATCACATCCGCTTTATTTCACAATAAAAGAAATTGAAAAAACAGGTGCAGCCATTAATCATATTATTCTCCAGCCTTTAAATCAAAATAATTTAAATGACCTCATAGCTGATACTTTATTTTGTAAACAAGATGTGGCTATTCCTCTGACCCAAATGGTGTTTGCTAAAACTAAAGGTAATCCCTTTTTTGCCATTCAATTTCTCACGTCTTTACACAAAGATAACATTATTAAATTTAATTATAATCTCGCCTGTTGGGAATATAATCTTCCCCAATTGCAAATATTAACTCTCACGGATGATGTCGTCGAATTTATGGCGCTGCAAATAGAAAAATTACCTAAAATTACACAGGATGTTTTAAAATTTGCAGCTTGTATTGGCAATGAATTTGATTTAAAAACCCTTGCTATCATCAATGAAAAATCTGCGGTAGACACGGCATCTGAAATATGGAAAGCTTTATATGAAGGTCTCGTTTTACCTCAAACTGAAGCTTATAAATTATTTCAAAATGCCAGCGTTTCTATGGATTATGATAGCCAAAAATCGCAAAATTTACCCCTCAATACCTCTTTGTGGCCTCGATACAAGTTTATACACGATCGAGTCCAGCAAGCTGCTTATTCTCTCATTCCCCAAGACCAAAAAAAGCAAATTCATTTACGAATTGGGCAACTACTTTTGAAAAATATTTCAGTTGCGGAACGAGAAGAAAAGATTTTTCAGTTAGTCAATCAATTCAATATTGCAGTTGAAATTATCACAAATAGAACTCAACGCGATGAACTAGCCGAGATGAATCTAGTTGCTGGACGTAAAGCTATAGCTTCCACCGCTTATATTGCTGCAACTAAGTATTTAAGTACTGCAATAGAACTATTAGCCAATGATTGTTGGGAAACAAAATATGAGCTAAGCATTGCTTTGTATGAAACAGCTGCGGAGGCTGCATACCTGAGCGGTAACTTTCAAAAAATGGAGGAATTAATACAGGTAGTTTTAGCACAAGCAAAAACATTACTAGAAAAAGTAAAAGTTTATGAAATTAAAATTCAAGCTGATGGAGCGCAAAATAAAGCATTAGCATCTGTCAATACTTCCTTAAGCTTTTTAAAGTTATTGGGAGTAGAATTTCCCCATCAGCCAAACCAGCTTGATGTGCAATTAGCGATGGCAGAAATAACGTCTAATTTAGCTGGAAAGCAAATTCAGGAATTAATTAACCTTCCGGAAATGAAACAGCCTGAATTATTAGCAGCTATGCGTATATTATCGAGTACCGCTCCAGTTGCTTATCAAGTTGCTGCTGAATTGTTCTTACTGATTTGTCTCAAACAAATAAATTTATCAATAAAATATGGGAATTCTTCCTTATCGGCTTATGCTTATGTTGTTTATGCAGTAATGCTTTGTGGAGTCCTCAAAGATTTTGAATCTGGTTATCAATTTGGTAGGCTAGCTTTAAACTTATTAGCTCAATCTGGTGCGAAAGAAATAAAAGCCAGAGTAATGCAAGGATTTTATTCTCTCATTGAGATTTGGCATAAACATGTTAAAAAAACATTAAAACCTCTGCTGGAATCTTACTCTGCTGGATTGGAAACAGGTGATTTAGAATTTGCAGCTTATTGTTTAATGTATTATTCTAGCTTTTCATATTGGATTGGTAAACAATTGACAGAATTAGATGGAGAAATAGAAAATTACAATCATGCCATTAGTCAAATTAAACAAGAAAGACCTTTGAATTGGAGTAATATTTATAGACAAATTGTTTTAAATTTACTCCACAATACAGAAAATCCATCCTCTTTAGTGGGTATAGCCTACGATGAAAACATAATGCTGCCTATTCATTTGGAAGCTAAAGACGGAGTAGGTCTTTTATATTTATATTTGGGCAAGTTACATCTGTGCTATTTATTTGAACAATATTTTCTAGCAGTAGAAAATGCTACTTTAGCAGAGAAATATTTAGATGGTGGGATAGGACAATTAGTTGTACCTATTTTTTATTTTTATGATTCACTAGCGAGATTAGCTATTTATCCTCAAATTTCAGAAATCGAACAACAACAAAATCTCGAAAAAGTAGCTGCTAATCAAGAAAAGATGAATCAATGGGCCCATTATGCCCCAATGAATTATTTACATAAATTTTATTTAGTAGAGGCAGAACGGCATCGAGTTGTTGGTGAATATTTGCAAGCAATGGATGATTACGACCAAGCCATTGCCTATGCTAAAGAATATGAATATTTGAATGAAGAAGCTTTAGCCGAAGAACTTGCAGCTAAATTTTATTTAGGAATAAATAAACAAAGAATTGCCCAAACTTATATGACTGATGCTTACTATAACTATCTGAAATGGGGAGCATTAGCGAAAGTTGAAGATTTGCAAAAACGTTATTCTCAATTACTCGCTCAAATTATCCAGCAAGAAAAACTTAACATCCAAATCAACGATCGCACTACTAATTCTATCCGCATATCCCACTCAATTGCTAGTAGTAATGAAACAGTTTTTAGTACTAGTATTTCAGATATGCTAGATTTAGCATCTGTAATTAAAGCTTCTCAAGCAATTTCCAGAAAAATTGAGATGGAACAACTGCTTTCTGCATTAATAGCAGTTGTCATCGAAAATGCCGGAGCTTCCAAGTGTGCGATGATTTTAAATGAAAGCCATCGATTTCAATTAACCGTAGCCGCAGTTGGTTGCAGTTCAATATCTGGAAGTATTTCCACACACTTTCCAGCAATTGATTTAGATTCCAGTAAAGACGTTCCCATAACTTTAATTAATTACGTCAAACGTACAAACCAAATTTTTGTCAGCGATAATGTGAAGACTGCGAATTTTTTATTAAATGATTCCTACATTATTCAAGAACAACCAAAGAGTATCTTGTGTATTCCGATAATTAGTCAAGGAAATTTGCTCGGTATTCTTTACTTGGAAAACAACTTAACAATGGCAGCATTTACACGCGATCGCATCGGAATTATCAATCTCCTTAGCACCCAAGCTGCAATCTCTCTAGAGAACGCCATCCTCTATAAAAACTTAGAAAAATATAGCCAAACCCTAGAGGAAAAAGTGAATCAGAGAACCCAAGAATTAAACGACAAAAATCAATGTTTACAAAAAACTATCCAAGAATTGCACAGTACCCAAACTCAATTAATTCAAAGCGAAAAAATGTCTTCATTGGGGCAAATGGTGGCGGGTATCGCACATGAAATTAATAACCCTATTAACTTTATTCATGGAAATATCACTCATATAACTGAGTATATGGAAAACTTACTAGATTTAATTAGCACTTATCAACAAGAATGTTTAAATCCTTCTACATTAATCAAACAAAAAACTGAAAACTTCGACCTTGATTTTATGGTAGATGATTTACCAAAAATTCTTGATTCTATGAAACTGGGAAGTTCGCGTATCCGCAATATTATTTTGGGATTGCGTAATTTTTCTCGCTTAGATGAATCGGAAATGAAACCTGTAAATATTCATCAAGGCATTGATAGTACTTTAATGCTTTTACAGCACCGACTCAAAGAAAAAAGCGGACGTTCTGAAATTGAAGTCATCAAAGAATACGGAAGTTTACCAGAAATTACTTGCTATGCAGGTCAACTTAATCAGGTATTTATGAATATTTTAAATAACGCTATTGATGCCTTGGAAGAGTTATTTCCCATTAGTCATACATCATTACTAGACCAACACAGAAATCATACAGAAAATGTCCAGCCATATCTAGCACAAGCATCTCTAGGAGAAACTAAGCGAAAGCTAACGCAATTTCAGCGACAAATTCACATCGTTACTCAACTCACCAATTCCAACAAACTAATGATTCAGATTTCTGATAACGGTTGCGGGATGACTCGCCAAGTCAGACAAAAAATCTTCGACCCATTTTTTACTACTAAATCCGTAGGCAATGGTATTGGCTTGGGGTTATCAATTAGCTATCAAATTGTTGTAGACAAACACAAAGGTCAATTAACTTGTTATTCTGTTCCAGGAAAAGGAACTGATTTCATAATTGAAATACCGATAAGGTAATAGACTTCTTACAAAAGTGCTTTTTTGGGAAAAGGGGAAAGGGGAAAGGGGAAAGGTTAAAGGGAAAAGGGAAAAGG
>NZ_JACKZU010000261.1:0-11717 GCF_014222165.1 Nostoc sp. 2RC | reverse complement strand
GGGGAATAATAACTCCGCAGTCAACAGTCAACAGTCAACAGTCAACACTTAACAGTCATCAGTCAACAGTCATCAGGATAATAAACAAATTTATGTCAAATTCTAATCATCATCTTACTGCCGAACAAGCCAAAAAAATTTTGAATAAATTCAACTGTCTAGACATCGCACCTGTTCTCAAACCAGCAGAAAAAGAATCAATTCGTAATGCTTTAATTTTGATGGCTAACCTTGCTGACTATGAAATTTTGGGAATTTGTGCTGATACAGCAGAAGAAGGAATCTTAGCTATGAAAACCTATTCTTTGGCCTTTGGTTACGAACCACCAAGCAATTTACCTACACCTGAAGGGCCAGTTTATATCAAATTAAATGGCAAAAATGGCTTATGTTATCTCGATTCTTATGCCGGACATCATCGTGGTGTTTTAGTATCTTGCCAATCTTTTAACGAAGGCGGAATCAACGAAATGTATGGACATTTGCCGTTAGATTTATTCGTTTGAAATTCATCAATAGGCAATAGGCAATAGGCAATAGGCAAAAGTGTTAAAATTTGCTTTGCGTCGAAGTTTTATGATTAGCTCATGTCCTAATACCATTTCTTTGTGAGGCTGCACCAAATTTTCTTTCTTTCTTTCTTTCTTTCTTTCTTTCTTTCTTTCTTCCTTTCTTTGTGTCCTTTGCGCCCTTTGCGGTTCGTTCCTCATATAATTTGGCGCATCTCCATACAGAATTGGTATAACCTTCTTTCCTCCTCCTTTTCTTCCTTTGCGCCTCTGTGCCTTTGCGTGAAATAAAAACTTCTATATTATAAATTCTATGACTCTCATCACCCTGCAATCAGTTAAAAAAGACTTTGGCATCAAAGAAATTTTAAAAGATGCCAGCTTTAGCCTAGACGCGGCCGATAAAGTCGGCTTAATTGGTACTAACGGTTCTGGCAAATCAACCCTACTAAAAATGATTGCCGGCTTAGAATCAATCGATAGCGGTCAAATTTTAATTAACTCTGGTTCTAAAATTATCTACTTACCGCAACAGCCAGATTTAGATGAAAATCGCACAGTGTTAGAGCAGATTTTTGCTGACAGTGGCGAACACATGACTTTAGTGCGCGAGTACGAAGAACTTTCTGATAAATTGGCTCACTATCCAGATGATAGCCAAATCATGTCTCGCCTTTCTGTGGTGATGCAACGGATGGATACAACTAATGCTTGGGAACTAGAAACCAACGCTAAAATTATCCTCACCAAATTAGGAATCTCTAACTTTGATGCCAAAATTGGTACTTTGTCTGGAGGCTATCGCAAACGCATTGCTTTAGCCACAGCTTTGCTAGCAGAACCAGACGTTTTGCTCATGGATGAGCCAACAAACCACCTCGATGCTCTTTCTGTGGAATGGTTACAAAGTTATTTAAATCGCTATCGTGGCGCACTTTTTCTCATCACCCACGATCGCTATTTTTTAGATCGCGTCACCAATCGTATCGTGGAAATAGACCGAGGCGATATTTACACTTACACAGGTAACTATTCATACTACCTCGAAAAGAAAGCGTTAGCGGAAGAATCTGCCCTTAGCACCCAACGCAAACATCAAGGCATCTTGCGGCGGGAGTTGGAATGGCTGAAAAAAGGGCCGAAAGCCAGAAGTACCAAACAAAAAGCCAGAATTGACCGCGCTCACGCTTTGCGAGATACTGAATTTAAGCAAGTCCAGGGTAAAGTGGATATCTCTACAGTTGGTCGTCGCATTGGTAAGAAAGTTATTGCATTAAATAACGTTTCCAAAGCTTATAACGGACGCACCCTAATTAAAGATTTCACCTACGAATTTAGTCCAGAAGACCGCATTGGCATCATTGGGGCTAACGGTGCGGGTAAATCCACTTTAATGGATATTATTACAGGAAAAATTCAGCCTGATATCGGTAGTGCGGAAATTGGGACTACAATTCACATTGGTTATTTTGACCAGCATTCTGAAGAGTTGCTGACAGCTTTGAACGAAAATCAGCGCGTGATTGATTATATCAAAGAAGAAGGGGAATTTATCAAAATTACCGATGGCACTCAAATTACTGCTTCCCAAATGTTGGAGCGATTTTTGTTTCCTGGCAATCAACAATATGCTCCCATTCATAAACTTTCTGGTGGCGAAAAACGCCGTTTATTTCTGTTGCGCGTTCTCATGAGTGCGCCGAATGTTTTAATATTAGACGAACCGACAAATGATTTAGATGTCCAGACATTGGCAGTCCTAGAAGAATATTTAGAAGATTTTGTCGGCTGTGTAATTGTAGTTTCTCACGATCGCTACTTTCTTGACCGCACCATCGACACAATTTTTTCCTTTGAAGAAGGTGGGAACCTGCGCCAATATCCAGGCAATTACTCTGTTTATCTGGACTACAAAAAAGCTGAAGAAGCAGCACAGCAACAAGCTGCTGCTACTAAAGAAAAGCCGAAAAATGTCGAAGTTCAAAATGGTGCAGCTTCATCCAAGAATACCGAAACTCAAAAGCGGCGGAGATTATCGAATTGGGAGAAAAAAGAATTTGACCAGTTAGAAGGTAAAATTGCCCAGTTAGAAGCTGATAAAGCACAAGCCGAAAAAACACTCGCAAATGTGCCTCCAGGGAATTATACTCAAGTGCAGAAATTGTATGAAGAAGTGGAATCTTTAAAACAGGCGATCGATGTGGCGACTGAACGGTGGTTAGAATTGGCAGAGATGGAATCTTAATTACTAGATAGGAAAGATTGTTTATTTGTAGAGACGGCGATTTATCGCGTCTCTTGCCTTAACCGACAAGTAGTAGATGTAGGTTGAGTTGAGCAACGCAAAACCCAACATTCCGGTCGATATTGGGTTTCACTTCGTTCAACCCAACCTACTTTTATTACTACAGGAGTTTTGGCGTGCATGGCATATACTACTCTATGATTATTCTTAACAGAATTCTCTTGAAGATCAGTAATGAACAGCATCTTTACCCCCGAAGAAATTACTGCCCTCTCTGCGGAAATTGACCGCCAGTTAATAGAACTGCGCTCTGCTCCAGATTCAGCGCTAAAACAAGGAGAGGATAAAATTTCAGATGAAAAATTGCTGGTAAAACAAACCGCAGCAATTACAAATCTTACACAAGAAAATTCTCAGAGTTTTTTGCAGAAATTTGGACGCGCTGCTAAAAGTGATTTGTGCCAAGAAGGGGGAATGCTGAATAAGCAGTGGAAGAAATGGGGCGATTTGGATAATAAGGATGCTGTGGAACGCTTGGGTGCAGTGTTGGTAACGATGGGTTTTTCGGGCGATGTGCTATCTCCTCTGGTTGTGGCGGTGACGGTGACGATTATTCACATTGGATTGAAAGCTTTTTGTGAGGATTATTCTTCGGAAGTAGATCATAAATAATTTTTGTCTCACGCAGAGACGCAGAGGCGCAGAGAGTGAGAGTTTTAAGAGTTGAGAGCAACGCCTTTTTGATTTGTAACTCTCTCAATCCGATTATCAACTACTAAACAGCTAAATTTCTAATTCCTCTCCGCGCCTCTGCGCCTCTGCGTGAACCTTAAAACTCTGCCAACAACGCCTCAAGGGATTGAGGGTCAGCAATACCCCGCAGGATAGCGGAGATAATCATAGACTCTTCCAAATTTAACGGCTCGCACAGTATATTCTCATCTCGCTCGCCGACTAAGATACGACGGATGGCAGCATCGAGATTTTGCCAACCTTCTGCGGCATTCTCCATCTCAATTTCTAGCTGTTCCCTGATTTCTGCATTATGCATAGCAGCTACCACCCCTGCAATAAACTGCCCATATTGCCGCAACTCATACTGTGTCCCCGCAAATGCCGCTTTTGCCTGCCTCGCTTGGCGACGATATTCTTTCGCTTGGGTGCTGTCGCCCTGCTTGTCGGCAATATCTGCCAAGGTGTTATATGTTTTCCAAATCTCAGCCGCAGCCGGGTATAAGGTTTTCTGGATAGCTAATGCTGATTCTGCCAATTGTCGGGCTTCGCTGAGGCGGTGGGGTTGCTTTTGTAGTATGAAAGCGAGGTTACTTAATATTTGAGATGCAGTTGCTTGATTTTCTAATTTTTGAAATTGATTCAAAGCCTTACGAAACCAAGCCTCTGCCTCTCCTAGTTTGCCAACAAAGTAATTGAGCTTGCCTAATTGAAACCAAGTACTTGCTGCATATTCCAGATTTCCTAGAGATTCTGTAATTTGTGCTGATGTTCGGTAGGCATCTTCCGCAGCGTCCCACTGCTTGCCTTCTTCGTACACCCTACCCAGTTGATGCCAAACTATGGCTTGTTGTGCTGGTTCGTTGAGTTGCTGGAAAGTAGTCAGTACTTCTCGGTAACGCTGTTCTGCTTCTGGGAGATTGCCTTGCAGCATAGCTAGAGTGCCGAGTTGCCCATTTGATACCGCAGCCCCACTCAGGTTTCCAAGTTCTTTTTTAATAGCTAATCCTGCTTCATAAGCAATGCGTGCCTCACCATAATCTCCCATATTTGTTAGCGCATCTGCCAATTCAGTCTGCAACGTTGCCATCAGTTTCTTTACACCATCAGACTGTTCCAACTGCTGCGCCACTGCCAACCCCTGGCGGTAGATTTGTGCTGCTTGTGCTGTTTGTCTTTGGAATTCAAAGCACCGCCCCAGACTACCCAAAGTAAAACAACGGTTATAACTTGGTTGCTCGCCCAACTCTGCCAGTATCTCACTAAACACCTGCGCTGCTTGTTGATAGCGACTTGCATTGAATAATTGCTCACCTGAACTAGTACGGCTGAGAAACCATGTATTAGAACTTACTTCCCCAGTCAACTCAGCAATCCGTTGATTTAGTCTAGTGCGATCGCGGTTAAGTCCAAATCTGTCGAGAAACCAGTTTACCTTGCCAACAAACTCTACTGCCCATTCTGCACCTGCATCCAACGCCCCATCAACTGCATAAAGTAAATTCGGTAATTCCCGTTGAGCAATGGCACGGGCAAAATGAGGGTTTTTGCTATCTTCAAAATACAAATACTGAGAAACTTGATAATACCACTCTTGATAACGGGCAAGCAGTTCTGTCTGTGCTTCTGGGGATAAACGCGGCCACAAGGCAGGGGCTAAGGTGGGGTGAAATTTAAGAAAAGCCGCATCAACTTGAATTAACCCAGTGGCTTCTAATGCTGGTCGCAAAGTTTGCCACTGTGACTCAGAAATTTCTGTAATCTTAAGCAAGAAAGGTTCAAATGCCCCGCCCTGAAACACGCCTAAACGAGGCAATAACTGCATTGCTTCAGCATCCAACCGTTCTAAAGATAAATTCAACGATGCCAATAGGGGATTATCTGGTGTTTGGGCAATCAACGCTTCTAAGCGTTGTCCCAACTCTGCCGGACGGCGACTTTCCAACTGTTTCGCTAACAAACCAATGGACAGGGGATGAAAATCCACCAGTTTAAATAATTCCAACAATACTTCGCGTTTCGGTGGGTCAAATTTGGGTGCTAGCGTCAGTTTAATCAAACTCTGGAAATACGCTAGGGCATCTTCTTGTCCCAAACCTCGCAAAGATAAGGATATATCTTTGCGACTGCCTTGTGTGGGATAATCGGGATGGTGAAAATCTGGGGTGCGAGTGGTGAGTAATACCCGACATTCCCCAACCTCAGACCACTGTTTGGCCACGGTTAACAGTTCCCGTAGAGTTTCTGCTGGTAAGGTTTCTAAGTTATCTAAAATCAGCAATGTGGCTTGCTTACGCAACGCCTGAGTTGCCGCCGCCCCATCAATTAAACTCTCGTCTAACACTGTCGCCAGGGTGCTAACTGCCAAGCCTACAGCATCCACACCACCAAAAGCAGCATAATCAACAAAACAGACTTTCTCAAACATCCCCGTGCGGTGTAACCAGCGTCCTGCTTCCTGGACAAGGTAGGTTTTTCCCTGTCCACCAAAACCCGATACTGTGAGGCGGCGCGTTCCCTGCACAAACCAGCGTTCTATCTGCCACAATTCCCGGCTACGTCCGAAAAATCCAGCTTCTTGTAAATCGGGCAAGTTTCCCCATTTTGGTGACTCGCCGCTTTCTTGGTTGTTCAAGTTTTGATGCAATAACGGCGTATCACCAGCCGCTTGATACAAGGCAGGTAAAAACCAATCTTGCAATTTTAACTGCACCCGGTTCTCACCCCGTTGCCGTTCTCCCCGTTGTTGGTTGAGATACAAGTCTCGCCGCGCATTATCTAATGCTTCACCCATACCAGCACCAGATACTAAACCCTGATAAAATTTAGCAAACAGTTGTTGGGTAGTTGTGACTAATACCGAATAAGTCATTGCCAAGACTGTGGGAATACCTGCATGGGTTAACCTAGCGGCTACACTACCCATTGCATCTTCTCCATCTTCCCCACCCATCGCCGCCGACTGACAGGCAGACAAAACAATTAACCCCACTTTTTGCCGATTCAGCATATCACCCAAGGTTTCGGCAGTAATCAGGGCTTTTTTCCCTTCTTGATCCTCAAATAACAAATAACCTATATTGCCGCCGTTCTCGTTCCCGCCTTTAGTTAGTCCCACCGGGTCGCTATGTTTAGCCTGTTCTTGGAAACGCCCATCTAAATCAAATACCCCATGACCGTCAAAATGCACAATATTAACAGGGGGTTTGCGGGAGTCTTCTAGCCGCGCTACTAAATTATCCAAGGTGGCTGGACGCAAAAACTCTACCTCAACTCTTCCGGCTGCTGCTTGTTGAATGGCGTTCAAAACTGCCATTGCTTCACCACGAGGATCAATAAATCCCGCATCACTGGGACGACTGACGACAAACAATAACCGCAATCGGTCTTTGACTTGCACTTTAAACGGTCTGCGTCCACCCCCTGCACCAGCCAAGCGCCGACGAATCGAAATGCGGGGATTTTCGTGAAACAAATAAGTACCTTCTGGGTCGCGTAACAATTCCCAAGGCAGTGATAAAATTGCTGGATGACTAGCGCTGATTGTTAATAAGCGTCCTGGTTGATTTTCATCTTGAAAATAATTAAACAGCCGTTGAGCAGCCCGATTTTGAAAAACTGCATTAAATAAGTCTTCGCCCCATTGCCGGAATTTTTTTGCTATCCCTTCCGCCCGTTTATCGTCTACATCCGTGGTGTAACGTGCCGCATAAGTTTCTAAATACCAGCGAATCTCTTCTCTGTCTGCGGCACTCAACGGTGAGGCAAAATCCAGCCTCTCAGTTTCTTGCCCATCAAATGATACAATGACTTGATTATTCGCTGGGAAGCGGAGATTTAATTCCATAGTCGGCTGTGTGGGCGTGGCAGGTTATTTGAGATAATACAAACTTTTTAGCCTAAATTCCGTAAAAATGCTAGGCGATCGCGTTTGTTTTGAGCATATCTCAATTAACTGGGTAATATTATTGGGTAAGTCATCAATTGCTTTTGTAGCGATTTTTAAATAACAACTGTATAACTCATTATCCCTGATGCGATCGCTTAGCAAGATATTCATCAATAGTCATTGATTCGCCATCTCTATACTCAGCGCGAACTGCTTGAATTTCTGAGAATGTTTCTGCATCGTCTTCATACAATGCTTCTTCAGCTTCAAAAATTTGTTGCTCAATTAACTCTTGAAGTTGACGTTTTTCTGTTAAATCAAGGGAAGATATTGCTTCTGCTAAAACTTCTAAGGAGAGTTGTAGTTTAACAATCGCTGGCATTTTTCTTCTATTAGGTGTGTTTTTTCCACTTTAAACACCATTATGCTGATTTTACAGCTTTTTCATCTCTTTGTAGCACAATAACTCGTAGGGGCTTTACAGCTGTGCATTGGTCTCAACTTAACCTCAAAGCTTTGTCCCACAGCCGTTTACCCCACCCCTCAATCCCCTCCCCTTGCTAAGGGGAGGGGAGGTTTTGCGTCAGCAAAGCCGGGGTGGGGTAAGTCCGGATTAATTGGTAATTGAGTTAAGTTTGATATAACGTCATTACAATGTTTTGACGTTAAGTTGACACCAATGACAGCTGTAAAGCCCCTACAACGTGGTCTAATCTTTTCTTCAAAACCCAAGCGATCGCATTTACCTAACTTTTCCTATCTATAACATTATCTCTGAAATCACCAGCTAGCAAGATATTCATCTGCGTAGGCGAACGCGACTGCGTCTCGTAGAGAAGCCCGTCGTAGGCATCGCAAACTCCCCAACAAACAACAGAAACCGCTATTGTTAAGTCAATAGTGGCTTTTGTTTGTCCAATAGCGGCTTTTGTTCACCCAATAGCGGCTTTTGTTCACCCAATAGCGGCTTTTGTTCACCCAATAGCGGCTTTTGTTCACCCAATAGCGGCTTTTCTTCATCCAATAGCGGCTATCCTCAACCCAATAGCAGCTATCCTCAACCCAATAGCAGCTATCCTCAACCCAATAGCGGCTTTTCTTCACCCAATAGCGGCTTTTCTAATGTTTCTTAGCTCTTGTTTTTACCCCTTGCCTTCTTAAGATGAGTAATTAAATACCGAAATATTACTGATATTAGCTGAAAATTGTACGAGAAAAAATTGCGATTTCTGCTGAACCAGATTTCGATTGAATTAAGGCAAGCTAGCTTTAGAAGTATTTTAAAAGGGTAAAATTATGGCTCTCAAAAAACGTAAATCCAGCGTTTTAGAAAAAGTTGAGTCAAGAGTAGCCGGGATAAAATTGATCGATCCAAATATCAAATTTGATAACGATTCTAGTCTCCAAAAACTGATTGAGTCAATTGAACAGTTACAAAATAAACTCGACGTTCATAATAATGCTCTGTCTTTAGCTGATTCTTCTCTAACTGAAATTGAACAAATGGAAAAGAATTTGAGTGAACTTTCTCAAAAGATGCTAATGCTAATTGCTATTAAGTACGGCAAAGATAGCGCTGAATATGAAACGGCAGGTGGTGTTCGAGATAGCGATCGCCTCCGGAAAATGCGATCGAGCCGCTTGAAAAATTTTGCAGAAAAAGCATTAGATAAGTAGGTGGCAGGTAGACATCTCTATAAATTAATTCTGCATTCACCAATATCCTTGTAGAGACGTAGCAGTGCTACGTTTCTACATTATTAAGTAGGTCAACTTAATTAAACATAAAACAATGGTAGGGTGCGTTATCGCAAAGCGTAACGCACCTCAATTGCTATACAGTCTACAGAGGTGCGTTAGCCTACGGCATAACACACCCTACATTTATTGACATCTACGTATGACGTTTTTTTAGGTTGAGCTACTTACCATTTGACAACCTATATATTTTCCTCAAACAACTTGTGAAAATCAGAATCCTTTCTGGCAACCTTTCTTAGCCGCACTAATCTATAAGATAACACAGCTTTTTGAATCAATTTATCACTTATTTTTTGCAATCTTGAACGATTTCGATATTCAATATTTTTGTGAATGTCGAAATAAATTTGTTTTTCCTGAAGATTAGATTGTCCTTTTTTGATTCTGATTCGCTCTATATTGTCCTTAAAAAACGCAAATTTATCTTCGCGATCGAATGCGATATTCATCCCCACTTTAGCGGCGGCTAGTCCCATAGCATAACCTTCGCCATGATAAATTCCTCGCATTTCAAATAAGTAAGAAATTGTCTGCCAAAGTTGAAAAAACTTCTTTTCTAACCCATCCTGTCCGCGCATAGCAAACATGAATTCATGGAACCACTGCACTTTTTGAAGGTCGATATTTAGTTTTTCAGCTACTTCTTCTATAACTTCAATTTCTTTCGGGTGCTTCATATTTGCCATGTGTCGCAGCAAATCACAACCAGCTCTAGCAGTGATTCCAGGAGGCGAATTCATTTCTTGGACTACAGCGTCAATAATTCGGACATCAGAGTCTAAAAACATACAACTCTCAAATAGTGAGAGAGCCTTTTCAAGGACAAAGCGTTTATCATGATAGCCTTTGACACTTTGAAGGCGGTGCTTAAATGCTAAAACGTGAGGAAATTCCTTAAAAGACTCTGGCTTATCGGTTAGAACGCATAGAGCTGTATTTTGTGCGTGTTGCTGAATATCTTTAGCTAGCATCCTTGCGTGAGTACGATATCTTTCACCCACAGCCAAGGTACAAAAGCAGAATTTCTGAGACATCTTCATAGGATGTAAGTGTTCTTATTACCATCCTTTTCTCATGTTACAGTCAATGTGCAGAATATGGGTTTTATCGAAGGCAGGATGTTATACCAGTTCTCCAAAAAAAGATTACAGATGATGACACGGGGACACGGAGACGCGGAGATTGATTTGTTGCGAAATTTTAGAGAATTGGTCTTAGAAAATAATTGAATGGATCGGGTTTGATTCCTAAATCCATTCTTATACTGCTATCATTCGCACTGGAATGTAATCACCCAAAATTCGGTTAATTACAACGATGGCGCATACAATTTATCGCCAACAATTCCCCGAATTGTCTCTGCTAATTGAGTATATGCAAAATCAGATAAAACTGGCTCTGCTGCTTGTAAATCAATTGCTTGGTCTAAATCAATCCACGATTTACAACCGCCGTATTTAGCATAATAGCCAATTTGTTGTTCTTGGGGTAATTTATAAGTTCTCAAAAGCAAAACATATAGAGGCTGACGTGGTTTCCATTTGAGGCGATCGCTAATAAAGTGTTCGTTCCAAATGTGGAAAGGAAGTAAAGCGTTAACAACATATTCGTCAGTAATCGGCAAAATATCTGTAATTTCAGCCCAACTACCGATGCGAATTGTTTCTGGATGCCACCCTGATGTTACTGGATAAACATCATCAGCATACTCAGGTTTGAGCATAAAAGCTTGTTGATGCTCGTAAGTAGGGTAAAGCAAAATCTGTTTGTGGGCAACTTGAAAATGTCCGTTTCGTTCGTGGATACCGCCTTTGCGGAGTAACATGATTGTTTTGCCCGTCTCCAAGGCATTTATGGTAACAGCCCATTCTTTGAGAGCATGAAAAGTTGTAGTCAATTCCATCAGCATGTACTGTAATTCTAATTTAATTTCAAGCCAAAACCGATAAAGTATGAAACTGTCCAGAGAAATGAATTAGGTTAGCGAACAGCTATAGAAAAACCAACACTAGATACTTTCGTAGTGCAAATCACACCTACTCTTATGGGAACTTGACTAGCAAATAAAAGAATGCGGGTGATAATTGACGAAGCTGACTCAATTAAAACAATTCGAGCAGCATTTAAAACTAGTATCACAACAATTGCTAATGCTGAAGTTTATAGTCAAGGACATTCTGAAAAAATTGTAGCTGAAGCTTTATCTAATGTGCTGCCATTAGGTAGAGTATGCCACCAAAGTTTTCGCCAACTACCTCAAGTATGAACTAGTAATTAAGGCTTGTGAACATTCCCTGACAAACCTAAAAACTGATTACACTGCCCAACAAGAGTTGGAAAAACTGCATTCCATAGCCCTCCTCCATAATTGTAGCCTCCCTCAGTTAGCTTTGGCGTGTTTAATCGCTCAAGTGCAAACAAATGGTAGGGATTGTTGACTGATGACTGATGACTGTTGACTGATGATTGTTGACTGATGACTGATGACTGTTGACTGGGGAATTAAGCTAATCCTCATTCAAATTGCATCTCCGTGTCCCCGTGTCCCCGCGTCCCCGCGTCCCCATCTTCCCATCTCCCC
>NZ_JACKZU010000260.1:0-11725 GCF_014222165.1 Nostoc sp. 2RC | reverse complement strand
GGGGTATCTGTCGCAAACATTTTTTGAATCGGTATTACATCACAAACAATTAAGCAAATCGAATAAATCCGAAACAGAGAATATTTATCTTGGAGAATATGTCAGGACTAAACATATATCTTCTTTTATGGCGTCTACAGTGGAGCCTTTACCCCCTGTCTAGACAACTAAAAAAATATGAAACTGACATCAGTCCTAAGAAAAATTCTCAGAGGACATTAATTTATGGCTATCTACGGCACTTCTGGTAATGACAACCTCAACGGGACTGAATCTGCTGACATCTCCATTTTTGGCTATGCAGGCAACGATAGAATTTATGGCAGAGGCGGAAATGACATCATTGATGCTGGAGAAGGAGATGACTATGTTTATGGCGGCGAGGGCGGCGATACCATACTAGGCCGTGGAGGCAAAGATTACCTGTTCGGAGATAACGGCAATGATGTTATCTACGGTGAAGCAGGTGATGACTTTATATGGGGTGGAGCAGGTAATGATATTTTACTTGGTGGAACAGGGAATGATACTTACATTATCTCTGCAACGGGAGATACATCTGACACCATTACTGAATATAGCAACCAAGGCACTGACATAGTTTTATCTTATACTAATTACACTCTAGGGGCTAACCTAGAAAATTTGACATTGATGTATGCCAATACTGCTTTCTATGGTGGCGGCAACAACCTTAACAATAAGATTACAGGAAATGATTACTCAAACTACCTAAGTGGTTTCGGAGGAAACGATTACATCGAGGGTAAGGGCGGGAACGATTCTATCTATGGTGATGATGGGATTGACAATCTCATTGGTGGAGCCGGTAATGACTCACTTTATGGTGGGAATGATAATGATGTACTCTTCGGTGATGAAATCACTAATGGTAGCGGTACTCCTGCGGGTAATGACCACCTGAGTGGTGGAAATGGTAATGATTTGCTTTACGGGGGACGGGGAAATGACACACTCGTTGGTGGAGCAGGCAATGATTTTCTCAGTGGCTACGGTGGTAGTAGTGGTGAAATCGATAGGTATACTGGCGGTACTGGGGCAGATACATTCAGCCTTGGTTACAATGGTTCCTTTACCAACATCGACTATTTGGGCAGTGGATATGCCATCATCACAGACTTCAAGCGGTCAGATAGCGACAAAATTAGAATCGGCGGTAGTCTCAATAGCTACACTCTGCAAAAAACCTCAAATTTCAGTGGTGGCGCAGCCTTAGATACCCTCATCTATAGAAATGGCGATTTAATTGCTGTGGTACAAGATACTACAACCGTATCTACTGCTTTAGACTTTATTGCTTAATTATTGTTGGGTTTAGTTGTTTAGCCTATAAAATTTGGCTAAGACAGTTTTAAATCATACTTTAAAATAATGTAGAGACGTTGCATTGCAACGTCTCTAAAAAATTGGGGATATTGTCGCTATTAGTCCAGTTTTGTGCTGTAGGCACTAAAACCATAAGCCAAAGTTGTTTTTAAATTAGCTGGTGGTCTGAGACTTTGATTGATAGCTTTAGCAAACGGGATCTTAATTCCCTTAACAGTTTCCGGGAGAATTGCATATTCTTCGGTTGGTTCAACTATATACTCTGGGCATTTGGTTTTCATCCCTGCATTTGCCAACATTTCCTCTATTTCCGCAGTTGAATATTGCTTTAAATAAACTGGATTTCTCGCAAATGGATTCAACTTTCTGATAAAATTGTGGATGATATGAGATGGGCAAGACTTATTGTGAAATGAATGATTAAAAACAAAAATTCCACCAGATTTGAGTACACGAGATATATCTGCCAATAAATTTCTTAATTGTGCATCTGGTATATGCATAAATACACAATTAGAAATTACCAAATCTATAGAATTATCTGCTAAAGGTAATGTTTCAGCAGAATTACAAATTATATTAAACTCCGCTTCGGGGAAAAAATCGTACTCTTGTTTGACTTTAATTAAACGCCGCAATAAAGTTTCCGAAATATCAATACCATAATATTTTTTACATCTCAAATTTTTGGCTTTAGAAAGATGTAAAGGTGCGCGACCATAGCCGCAACCAATTTCCAGAACTGAATCAACAGATTTATTCAATGGGAATTTATTCCAAGTACCTCCAGGAGTACCAGTTAGCAGAGTGTAATCTTGTTTGATGGGTGATTCATCTGCCAGTGCTTCAATTTTTTGGGAGCCATAATATGTTTTACCAATTTTATCCCAGGTTTTTTTGTGTTGAGTACTGTTCAAATCTTTGTAGTCACTGGGAAAATAAATACCATCTCGTAATTCATAGTTATCCAAACTGAATTTTACATTTGCTAATTGAGTCATTAGGATTATTCCCCATAAATAATTAAATCTGTTTTCTGTTATACTCTCAACTCAGCATTAACCGCAAGGAGTTTTTACTCAATTGCTTCTCCTCATTAAATTTCCAATTTTGCGGAAACTTCGGAATTTAGGGCTGTAGCAAAATATCTGTTGCCACTCCCTACTCCTTATTCCCCAATCCTACGGAGAAGCTACGCTATCATAAATTCTTGGACTGGAAGAATCGGAGGCAATAATGGTAGAAGAGTCACAACAAAAACGGGTGGTAGTTGTTGGTGCAGGTTGGGCAGGTTTAGGAGCAACTTACCATTTGGCAAAACAAGGCTATGATGTGACACTTCTAGAAGCAGGTTCTTATCCCGGTGGACTGGTGGCAGGTTGGCAAACACCCAGAGGAAAATCTGTAGAAGCCGGTATTCATGGCTTTTGGTATCCTTACAAAAATATTTTTTCCCTCGTCAATGAATTAGGAATTAATCCTTTTACTACTTGGACTCGTTCTTCCCAATATTCCCCTGCGGGGTTAGAAGTTGAATCACCAATTTTTCAAGATTTACCACGACTCCCAGCACCTCTGGGAACTTTTCTCTACACTCAATTTAAACGGCTGCCACTAATTGACCGCCTGAGTGCTTTAGCTTTACTTTACGCTGTTGTTGATTTTGATAATTCTGATGCGGCTTGGCGGCGTTATGATTTTGTTACTGCTCGCGAATTGTTCAAAGACTTTAATGTTTCTTCTCGACTTTACCGCGACGCTTTTGAACCAATGTTATTAGTGGGTTTATTTGCCCCTGGCGAACAATGTTCAGCGGCGGCAACTTTGGGGATGCTTTACTATTTTATTTTGGCTCATCAACCTGATTTTGATGTGGTTTGGTGTCGGGGAACTGTGGGAGAAAAGATATTTCGTCCTTGGGTGGAACGTATTGAAAAAGCTGGGGCGCGAGTATTACCGAAAAAGCGAGTTACAGATTTAATTGTTGATAGTAATCAGCGAGCAAAAGCTGTGGTTTGCGGCGATGAAGTTTTTGATGCTGATGCTGTGATTTTTGCAGTTGGAATTACAGGTATAAAGAAAATTGTTTCCAGTAGTCCTAGTTTACAAAGTCGTGAAGAATTTCGGAATTTAAGCAATTTGGGAGCAATTGATGTTTTAGCAACGCGGTTATGGTTCGATCGCAAAATTGATATTCCTCGTCCTTCTAACGCTTGCTTCGGATTTGATGCAACCACAGGCTGGACATTTTTTGATTTAAATACCCTACATGACGAATATCGCCACGAACCAGGAACGGTAATCGAAGCCGATTTTTATCACGCCAATCAATTTCTGAATTTGAGCGATGAGGAGATTTTGCCAATAATTCAGCGTTATTTAGCAACTTGTATCCCAGAATTTCGCAAAGCAAAGCTCATCGATAGCAGCGTAATTCGCCTACCTCAAGCAGTGACTCACTTTGCCCCCGGTAGCTACCGTCACATGTTACCAGCCAAGACCAGTTTTGACAACGTGTTTATGAGTGGAGATTGGATTATTAACCGTCACGGTTCCTGGTCTCAAGAAAAAGCTTACGTTACTGGTTTAGAAGCAGCGAATTTAGTGGTGTCTTATTTGGGAGAAGGACAACCATCTGAGATTTTACCAGTGGAAGCAGATGAAGCACATATCCAAGTGGCGCGATCGCTCAACCAAACACTACGCGATTTTAGCAAATCCATTTTGCCTGAATTTTGGTTACCGTAGCTTTCAAAGATATACAAGGAACTGGGGAGATGGCTTCACCAAGGGAAAAGGAGGCATCTTTTTTTCTCTTTCCCCTTTGCCCTTTGCCCTTTGCCCTTTTCCTAATGCCCCATTCCGTGGTAATCCTGAATTATTAATTGTAATCTAAATTCGGTAAGCTAAAGAAAGTTATTGCGATAACATCCTTATAATGTAAATCAAATCACATAAGCTTATGGAGCCAGACTCTTTACAAACCGAGGTGATTCTCACGCATCCGCGTGAGTCCCTCGGTAGAGTGCAACTTGATTGGACACCCCAACCTGGAAATTATCTCGATTTTGAAGGTAAAACCTACGCGGTTCTAGAACGCCGTCATCGATATCAACTTAAAGCAGGACGCTACCGTCTGCATAATATTGCCATTTATGTCCAGTCTGCAAAACGACCATCTGAGAAAAGTTTGGTGGAAGGACGTTGGGTAATTGGCGATGCAACTTGTTGCTACAATGCTCACTCAGAAATCATTCGCTGTGCAGTCAACCCAGATGGCCCTTGCGAATCTTGCCGCTTTTATGAAAAGTTAGGAGTTAGAAGTTAAAAGTTAGGAGTGAGGAGTTAAAAGTTAGAAGTTAGAAGTTAAGAATTATTCTCCCTTATCTCCCACCCTGCGGGTTCGCGCTAGCGTCTCCCAAAGAGAAGCTAAAGCTACATCTCCCTCAACTCCCCATCTCAAACACTTCCCCCACTGTTAATCGACTACCATTAACAAAGTCCCATCCGGACTGGGGACGTTTACCAGCTAGCTGAACTTCTCGCAACAGCAATAAACCTTCCCCAGTCTGGACAATTGCCCCAATTCCTTTGGCAATACTGACTATAATTCCTGGTCTCTCTGATATATTTGACAAATCAGGCAACTTATGTAATGACTCTTGGAATTCTGGTGGAAGCTGGCCATTGCTCTTTGTCGCTAGGGGAACAGAGGCAGTGATTTTTAGCGGTTTGTCACGAAAGATAGCTGTGCAATTGGGATAAAAGCCTCGAATTTGATTGTGTAATTCAATAGCACTTTTTGACCAATCCAAAACATAATCTTGTTTTTGAATCAAAGGCGCATAAGTAGCTTCATGATTATTTTGAGGTATTGGTTGAATTTCTTTACTTTCTAACTTCAATAAAGTTTCCACCAACAAATCCCCACCAATTGCAGCTAGCCTTTGAGCTAAATCTTGAGCATTATCAAGTAATTCAATGGGTGTGGTAGCTATTTGTAGCATTGCACCGGTATCCATACCCGCATCCATTAACATGGTGGTGATCCCAGTTTCCGTTTCACCGTTATACAAACACCATTGAATCGGCGCTGCACCACGATATTTCGGTAAAATCGAACCATGCACATTAATACAACCCAACTTTGGCATATTGAGGATTTTTGAGGACAAAATCTGTCCATAGGCCACAACAACAAACACATCTGCATCTGATTGTTTGAGTTTATTCAATGTTTCAGTGTCTTTCTTTACCCGCTCAGGTTGCCATACTGGTAAATTATGAGCTGTGGCGATCGCTTTTACAGGTGAAGGAGTCAGTTTGTTTCCACGCTCTCGACGTTTATCTGGTTGGGTAACAACTGCCAACACCTCAAATTTACAATTATTTAATAATTTTTCTAAAGTTGGGACAGCAAATTGAGGAGTACCAAAAAATACGATTTTCATCACCTATTAATCGTTAATCACTAGTTAATGGTAAGTGCGCCCCTGATAACTGACAACTTTTAAGTTACATATTTCATAATTTTGTTGTTTGGTGGTAAGATATTATCGTATTTGTTGAAACTATAGACTGTTCGATTAACTTAAATACCTTAAGTTAGCAACAATAAAAGTTCATAATCAACTGCATCTCCCTCTAGTAACCCCCAAAGGTCTACGTACTTCAAAGTGTATCTAGAGAGTTAACTTGGTGTATATTGCTGTTGTGCTAATGATTGTGCTGAAATTCAGTACAACTCTATTTTATTAAGAAAGCACTGCGTTGCAAATATTTTTGTAATTTAAGTTGCAATTTCTAACTTAAAGTTGCTGGCGGCAGTATTTTCTGAGTATTATGTATTATGTGTCTGCTTTCCCAGCTTTCCACGTAACGCCTCACGTTTACCATTACCGGGGTCTGCACTGAATGTAGTGTGATAACTCTTGCTCGTTGATTGTTTCTAGCCATCGCTAGGATAAAGTTCAACAGTATAGTCTAAGCACTCTAACTTTACTCGATAAAGTTAGTCCTAAATTTAAGCTAAATAACCCCTAAAATATAGGCGCTTGTGGTGTGTTCAAGTGTGTTTACACTGCAACTTATAGATATGTAGTAACTACTGAGTTATCAGCATAGTTACTATACTCGCATATTTTCGGAAAAAAATATTCAGTAATGTAAAAAGAAAAGATGTGTATAATGAAACAAAAAAGTTGTAGATTTCCGCAAATAAAGAAATTATTTAGTAAAAGCTTTTAGTTTCTTGTTATACATATAGTTATCGCTTGCTCCATTGCTGCATAGGTATTGCTCCTCACATAAGCAACCGCCCCTCTAGAGAGTCTACAAATGCTTAAACCCCTTTTGCTGTCAGGATGGTTCCGCGCCCAACCATTTCTTAATTACGTTGTCGTTGTGATATTGATCGCACCCTTGTTAGGAGCATCCGGTCACTCGGCTCCAGTAAAATCCGAAGTAGTTAAACGAACTTCAATTACTGAAGAGTCGGAACCTGTGTCAAAGGAAATAGCTTTAGTTGGGGAACCTGAGATAGCTGAAACATTAACAGTAGATGGAGTCAACTTATCAGCAGAAGAAGTTGATTCTGTGCTAACACAAAGCAGCGCTATTCAGGCACCGCAAGTATTACCAGAGTATAAAGACTATAAAATTGAGTCTTTTGCACAACTAGATAGTTCTATTGCCAGCAGTGATTTAAATGTTCCCGATCCTCTAGCAGAAGTAGAACTTGCACCATTAACAGATGTTCCTGTTGGTCAAATTAAATTAGTACAAAAACTCAAAGCTGCCCATATCAAATCTTTGAAAGAAGAAAAAATTTCTTTGCCCAGAGAAAAACGTTTTACTGAATCATTGGCGGCGACTCAAATAGCACCAACTATTAAAGATCCACAACCAACCATAACAACAGAAATACCCAATAGTGAACCAGTTGATGAGTCCCAAGCAGAACAAATAGATCCCATCGGTAGTCCTCATCCTATTCCTTGGAAATGGATTACAACTACTCAAGAAGCTATTAGTTCTAACGGTGGTTCTGGAGTGCGTCATTACCGCAGCATTCCAGTAATTTCTCCAGATGGAAAATATGCTGTTTATAGCCGAGTGCAACTAGAAGTAAAACCCGAAATGTACAACAGCCGTGTCACCAGCGTTTTGTTTGTACAAGATAGGCAAACTAAGAAAATGTGGGTGATGGCTTCAACTACTCCTGTTAGCGATCCCCTATTAAAAACTAAAGCTCTCAAGGCAGTGTCAGCAGAAGAAACTGATACCACTGGTCAAATTGGGGTGTTAGTTCCTGTTAGTTGGTCAGAAAAAGGCGATCGCTTTTTGGCACGAAAATTTGAAGGCGTATTCAACACAGGTGATTCTACAGATAGCGCTGTGATTTGGGATCGACAAAAAAATCACGCTAATGTCGTAGCTCCTGCTAATGAAGAACATGACGCAGAGAAAATCGCAGTGTTGTTAGGTTGGAGTAAAAGCCAACCCGATCATGTCCTATTTCGTGCAGGCGAACTGGGTGAAGAAAACTGGCCTTTGGTGAAAGTTGCTAACGATGGCAAGACCGTCAGCACAACCGATGACGATCAGCCTATTACTTTCGGAAAACAGGTTACAGAAATTTGGGCAGGGCCACAAGTTGCTTATAGATAGTGAATAGTAAATCTGATAAAGGACTTCCAAGTACAAAAATATTCACGCATCATACTGTAGACTGTGAACCGTCAACGGTCAACAACCTAAAGCGGAACAATTTATTTTTTGGAGTTCCCTAAGCTCCCGTTGCCATCACAACTGACAACGGGGATTTTTTATAATTCTATAAAACCCTCCGTCGCAACTCTGGAAAAACCTTAGATACCTTATTCAAGACATAATCACCATAAGTTCCTTGAAAATCGTGAACGCTAGCGCCATCCCAGCGTTGTTTTTTATCGTCATTTATCAATAACCCGTCTAATTCAATCCGCTTCACCTCAGCATTAAAATTTGGATCGAAGAAGAACGGGAACGAAAGGCGATGGCGTCCTGACAAATTCTGAACCCGATGGGGTGTAGAACGATATAAACCTCCCGTCATCCGGTCTAGCATATCGCCAATATTGCACACAAAGGAATTAGGAATCAAAGACGCAGCAACCCAGCCCGATCTTGATTTCACCTGCAATCCCCCTGAATCATCCTGCTTGAGAATAGTTAAAATACCGTAGTCTGTATGTTCGCCAACTCCCCATTTATCTTGGGAATCTGAGGGTGATGAATCAGCAGGGTAGTTAAAAATACGGAATAATATTAGTGGGTCTGCTGTGTAACGGTCAGCAAAATAAGACTCTTCCAGTCCCAAACTTAGAGCAATGCCAGTCATGAGTGTGTGTCCTAGCTTGGTCATTGCCTCGATGTATTCAAGTACTGTCTCACGGAAAAATGGAATATTAGTCGGGAACAAGTTAGAACCATGCATGGGAGTATGATTTTGCACCAGTGGATGTTCTTCTCCCAGTTCTGCGCCAAAGTAAATACCTTCCTTTTGGTCGGGTTTACCAGATGTTAGTTCGTCTCCTACGGGAAAATATCCCCGCCATGCTTTACCACCCAAAGCCATACGGATTTTTAATTTAGTTTCTAAATCCTGGGCGAAAAATTGTCGGCTCAGTAGTTCTAAGCGTTGCTGTAAATTCTCGTCTACACCGTGTCCAACAATATAGAAAAACCCACACTCGCAACATGCTTGTTTAATTTGAGAAGCGACTGTGTGGCGTTCATCTGTTCCAGAAACCAAGGCACTAATATCAACGATGGGAATCTGCGAAAACCCTTTATCCACAACTGATAAGATTTTCATGTTGTTATCCTCCTCGTTGCGTGGAGTTTTAGGTTCGTATAAACGTTGACTGTTGACTGTTGACTGCTGAGTGTCAACCGTCAACAATCTTCTGTGGAATATTTTTTTACTTGGAAGTCCCTTACCTATTTTAAATGAGACTTGATTTTAGATCGACTTCTATGGTAGCTTTGCGTTCATCAATTAAATACTAATTATCTACCGATTTATAGTAGTTTTATTTTACGGTAATTTACATGAAATGGGAATCACCTCTTATGCCAAGAGACTGGTTTGAATGGCACGAACTCTACAATAGTGAGCCAAAATTGCAGCAGCGTCTAGAAATCGTGCGGGAATATATTGCTTATAGTTTGAATGCATCTGCTGATGGCCCTATTCATATAGTTAGTGTTTGCGCGGGTGATGGACGAGATTTGCTAGGAACTTTAAAAAATCACCCTCGCAAGCAGGATGTTTACGCACGACTTGTGGAAATAAATCCAAGTTTAGTTGAACGCGGACGAGCAACTCTAGAATCTTCGGGTTTAGACAAGCAAATTGAATTTATCAACGGTGATGCAACCATCGCTACCAACTATGTAGGAGCAGTCCCAGCAGATATTGTGCTTGTGTGTGGTGTCTTTGGCAATCTGCCTGAAGAAACTGAACTGAATCGCTTGTTGGATAACCTGAGTTTTCTCAGTAAAGAAGGTGCTTTTGTTATCTGGACTCGCGGACATTCTAATGGTATTGCCTACTCTGACAATGTACGAAGAACTCTCCGTGCCTTTGGATTTGAAGAAGTGAACTTCAAACTTACAGCTACAGGAGATATGGGTATAGGTATTAATCGCTACCTTGGTAAAAATTTGACAGTACCCAAAGAACAACAGTTATTTGTCTTTTCTGGCGTTGCTAATAAAGCGAGATAATATATGTCTATTCAAAATACGATATCGAGTTGGGAAGATTTGTTAGAAACTGCGAGGAAAAATACTTCTGCTCGTAGGGTCAAAAGACCGGGACAATCTCCTTCCACTGCACCAATTCCTAGCGGTTTAGATAAACTTTCCCCAAATACAGAACCACCAGTTCTCCTTTATCGAGATACTAATTCCTGGTGTCCTTTCTGCGAAAGAGTTTGGTTTGCTCTAGAAGAAAAGGAAATTCCCTTTACAACGGAATTCATCGATTTGAGTAATATACCCCAGTGGTACAGAGATTTAGTTCCCACATCCCTTGTCCCTGGTGCAAAAATTGAAGGCAAGTTAGTCTACGAATCTAAAGATATTCTCCTGGCTTTAGAAGAACGCTTTAGTAATCCTCCCCTACTTCCTGAAGATCCACAGGAAAATGCCATTGCCAGACAATGGGTTGAAGATGCTGAAACCAATGGATTTAGAGAGATTGCCTATAAATTTTTAAGACAAACCCCTACAGATGCTGATGAATTAGCAAATTTCCAGGCAGCATTTGAAGCTAAATTAGATGAGCTTGAGCAAGCTTTGGGTAAATATCCTGGCCCTTACTTTGTTTCAAGTTTTAGCTTGGTAGACATTATGTATAGCCCTCATTTAGATAGATTGGCGGCTAATTTGCCTGTATACCGTGGCTATCACATCAAAGGAAACCCCCGCTTCCCCAGAATTAATGGTTGGTTGGAGGCACTTAATCAGCGTCCTGCATACCACAGGGTGAAGTCTGATAACACCACAAATAATTTATTGCTGCGCCGTAGATGGGGTGCAACACCGGTGGGAAATCCATTGCCATTGGATGCAACAGCTAGCCAGGAAATTCGATATCGAGCAGAAGCAGCTGAGCGACTCAGTGATAACCGGGAAGTTGCAATCAAAGATATTTTGAAAAACTCTGGAGTGCAAGCTTTAGCGGCCAATGGTGATATTTCAGCGATCGCCGAAGCAGTTGATTTTCACCTGAGATTGCTGGCAGACTATCTAATTAATGGAAATAATCTGCCATTGCCTTGGGGTAGAATTGGTGGAAAAGAAACCGTCGATCCAATCCCAGCTGCTGTTGGTGCCATTACTCTAGCCTACGTGAGAAATCGCATCTGTGCGCCACGAGATATGAGTGCTGGCGCAGCGACAGCATTTCGCGCAGCAGCAGATAAAGTCTTGGCATCTATCTATTAATTTAAGAAAGCATATATTTTCGTGTTGGCTGTTGACCGTTGACGGTTGACAGTCAACCGTCAAGAGTCAACAACACAAACCTGAATAATTTATTTTTTGCAGTTCCCTTAGCTTAAAACAGCATTCAAATCTGGCTACTAACTCAAAAACCATGCCCACAAAGGACATGGTTTTTTATTATTCAAGGAAAGCTTTGAATATTAAAGTTCGTAGCAAAACCAACAAACACAGATTATATTATGTCCGCATAATTAGTTATGATTCCCACAGTATTGCACCCCAAAGAGCCAAAGCTACGCTTTGTCTCCCCTCAGAGCCTGCGGGGAGGGGATTAAGGGGTGGGGTTTTTCGGGTTTAATAAGTAATCAAGCGGACATGATAT
>NZ_JACKZU010000025.1:0-39828 GCF_014222165.1 Nostoc sp. 2RC | reverse complement strand
GGGGAGATGGGGGGAATAACTTCTAACTCCTAACTGTTCACTCTTAACTGTTCACTCCTAACTCCTAACTCCTCAGTCAACAATCAACACTTTACTTATCACCGATTCATGATTTGGATGTCGTGACTGGAACGCAGATTTGTATCAGCCCAGGAACATATCAAGCCTTCTGGGCCTGGGTCAATTAATTGTTCTGGTGATGATTGTCGTCTCCAAGTGTCTCCTTGTTTGCGGATGGGAAAGAGTAAAACGGGGCCTAAATGACGGACGCCTGGGGTTTGTTGCAGTAAGGCAACAATATCTGATGTATAAACTGGTCGCCCAAATGGCCATCCTTGACCGTCGAGTCCTCCGGTTAAGGGATTTAAATATTTATACAGCAATACTCTTAAGTTGCGGCGAATTTCTTCTCTGGCGTAAGGGTTGTCGTAACTAGGTTCTAGGGCAATTTCTGTTTGTACGGAAACACCTACGTAATTGGGTTCTTGGAGTTCTATTTGTACTCCTAATAACCGTCTTTCATCTAAGTAATTCAAAATTTGGTCTTGCAGGGCGCGACTTAGTCCAAATTCTTCTGGTGTCATGCCATCTCCTTGAGCGATCGCATCTGTATTGGCAAATGGCACGACTACTAAACTAACTATACCTGCTTGCCTACGTGAATTTACTGGTAAACACCGGACGCGAGCGATCGCTCCTCTACCGGCTTGTTGGGTTAAAACTTCAAAATCTTCGGCGGTAACGGCGCGATCGCGGGTACGAAGGATGCGCGGTGCTTTCATCACGGCTTGTTCCAGTGACTCGGCATCAGCACCATTCATTGCTGGTATTAAGTTGATTACGCTGTCAATGTATGGATATGCAGACTTTAAAAACTGAATTGCCCCGGCTTGTACGTTGCCTTCCCTACCGCCGCCTGTGCGATATGCTACTATTCTAATTTCAGCGCCACGGGGAGGAATGGCTCCATATTGATGTTGAGATTGTCTGTTTTCTAGAGTACTGAGTTGGACGTATGTATCATCTAGTGATGGTTGCTGAATCTTGCTTCGTACTTTTGTTTGCTGTTTGAGTTGGTTGGGTTCCCGAATCAAGGGGCCAAATTGCACTTCACCGGTGAGGGAATCAATGGTGTAATGAAAGTGATGTGGTGCAGAATCAGCAAAATCTCTCACTTCAGTCCATTTCTGAGGTAAACCATTGGCTGGTGTTACTAAAATATACTCGTTTTCTTTGCGGTCTAAAATTGGTGAGCTTTGTAACTGAAAAGTCTGACCGGGTGTACCATCGCTAATTCCCAAGCGTTCATCAAGAATCAGCGTACTGTGACTAGCCCTGACAGTACCGCCAATTGACCGCACGGCTAAACCAGTAATTCGTGGCGGACGATTGTAACCAGATTGATTGGTTTGTGTGATGCTAAAAGAACAACGCAGCCAGCGACCACGGTAAGAGGTAAAGTTAGTTACAGGCCAAACTTGCGGTAGATGCAAACGCACCTCTCCTCCTTGAGCCGGGTTTTCCCCTTGTTGAGCCATTTCATAAAAACTGAAGCCGCGAGTTTTATCATCTGATTCTTGTAATAAAACTGGTTCCCAATTTTCTCCATCCCAAGCTTCCCATTTGCGGGGTGGCTGATTAGGATTAATCCCAGCAGGGGTAGCCGCAGCTCCTTGGAAAATAATTTCTAAAACATTAGCATCTAAAGGATCGTCAGAATTAATCACTAAATAAAAACAGTTACCAGGCTGGGGTTCCTCTTCAAAAATTGATTGTTCGTTACCCGTCCAGTAACCATCAGGTTGACGAGTCCAGGAAGTTGTGACTCTCTCTCGCAGAGATTGGGGAATATCTTCTGTGGTTTGGGCGGTTAAAAAGTGCTGTATTCTGGGTTTACCAATGACTAGCGGTTTATCTGTGCTAAAAGTAATAGATTCTGTAGTTTCAGTTTGAATAGTTGCAGCTTCTAAGCCTGCGGGAATAGTATAAGCTTCAGGTAATTCAGCGCTTAAATAAAAAGTTAATTCTGTGTGTGCTGGGGCGGGAGGTTGAAGACGAATACCGAGTAATTCCAGAAAAGCCACATAATTTTTTCGGGGTACTTGGTTAAATCTCAGCAACATTTGGTCAGTCAACCAAGCAAATAATTCAATGAGCGTAATTCCTGGGTCGCTAAGATTGTGGTCTGTCCATTCCGGACAATACCGGGGAATACGCATTATACACTCATCAACTAAGTCATCGAAAGCGCGATCGTCTAAGTTGGAAGAAGGTAATTTTGGTAAAAAATCAAAGTTCATACCAATTTAAAAAAAGAATGTGACAGATACAATAATTCGTAATGGGCTACGCCCCGCTGCGCTAACGTAATTCGTAATTTAATTTCTTAATTTTGAATTGACATCACAATTCCTCCCCAGCTGAAATTAAATAAAAAGGATAAACAAAGCTGTAAATATCGTGACCCTCTTTGAGTCGATAATTGATGGTAATATCTACTCTGCCGCGTATAGGATCGGGTTCCGTGAGAACTTCATCAACAATAATGCGTGGTTCCCAAACTTCCAAAGCTTCCAAAACATAAATCCGAATTCGCAGCAGAGTATCAGTATTCAAAGGTGCAAAGGCCAATTCTGACAAGCGCGAACCAAAAGTAGGCCGATAAACCCGCTCACCAACTCCAGTACGGAGGATAATCCAAATAGATTCTTTAACTTTTTGTTCTTCACGGCTCAGCTGTATCCCACCTTGCACATTCAAGCGCAACGGATAAGCCCAACCCGTTCCTAAATAGTCTCGCTCGCGACCATAAACCATATCTGGCACTTAGACAGCGATGATAATGTATATCTTCAAAGATATCGGCACAAAAGGGTAAAGCCTATTCGCCAAAGGTCGAGGATGGGGGAAATATACACGAAATCCTGGTAGAGACGTAGCACTGCTACGTCTCTACTATGTGTTTAATGGTAAACTGCCATTAGTTTTGCGTTCCCTGTAGCTTGACTCAACCTCCAAGATCTGCGTTAACTTTTGGCGTTGTCTAAATAATCCCACTAACAACCTCCATGAAAAATTTAGCTCTATTATTTGTCACAGCTATTGCTGCTACATCTGGATTTGTTTTCGGAACAATGCAAGCCGCCTCTGCTTTAAATTGGAACTGGAATTATTCTGGTATTGGTATAACCGCTAGCGGTACTTTCACTACTAATGACACTCCCGACGATTTGGGCTTTTACCAGATTTTGGGAATTACTGGTACGCGAAATGGTGAAACAATTACCGGTCTGCAACCGAGCGGAACTCCAATACCAGGAAACGAACCTTTTGAGGTTGACAATTTAATTAGTCTGAATGCTCAGCAATTAACGGGTGATGGTTTTGGATATTCTACTTCTGGAGGAAATTATTCTAGTCCCTTTTTTGCTAGTTTTTTACCGATACCGAGTTATTTAGAGGTTTTTTCCGCGCCGCCATTTGTACCAGGTTTTGAAAATTTTGGCCCGGAAGACAGTGAATTAGCCATTAGTTTTTCTGCAAGTATAGTTACCGTCCCTGAAACCAGCTCTATTATTAGCTTATTAGCCTTCGGTACTTTGGGGATTGTTTCAGTATTAAAAGGTAATAAGTCATCGAAATTTACTCACAAAATAGAATAAGCGATATAAATTTGTAAACTGTTGACTGTTAACTGTTAACTGTTAACCGTCAACACTCTTCTATGGAATATTTCATTACCAAAATAAGTAGATCAACTTAATTAAACATAAAACAATAGCGTTGTCGCAAAGCGCAACGCACCTCACATTGATATAGTAGAATCTATAGTTCTATCTTTTCCAAGAAGTTTTAATTCAGGCGAATTATCGCACCTTTAACTGTAATATTGCCATTAGCACTAATGTCTATATTGCCAACAGCATCTAATGACAGATTTCCGGTTGATTTTACAGAAACAGATTTACCTGCGTCATTCATTTGGATTTGATGACCGCCTGTGGTTTCGATGGAAATAGATTTACTTCTATCGTCCATTTTGATTGTATGACCGCCTGCGGTTTTGATTTCGATGTGGCGATCGCTATCATTTAAATACATTTTGTGACCAGCTTTAGTTTCGACGCGAATACCTGTTTTACTGCTGGCTTTGTCTTCTTCAACGAACTGTAAAACATGACCAACACGGGTTTTAATAGTACGTAATCTCACACCCTTACCACCAACTGAGTCATCTACTTTTTCTGGTGGTGCGTCTTTACCATTCCATACCCCGCCAATGACGTAGGGACGGTGGATATCGCCATGTTCAAAACCGACTAATACTTCATCGTTTATTTCTGGTAAACAATCAAAACCTCTGTTTTGTCCTGCTCCCAAAGCAACAACTCTCGCCCAGTCACTCGTATGTTCTTCTGTGAGAGTGGGAAACTTGACTTTGACTCTACCCCATTTCTGTGGATCTTTGTTATCAGTCACAATTCCCACTAATAAAGTCTCAGATGGCTGTAAATGTTTTTTCGTAGATAGAGTTGTAAATAAATTACCAGCACGTAAGCCACGGACACTGAAATCAGTTTCATAAACTCGCCCATTGTAGAAATGACGTGTTTCTGTGACATAATATTGACCACTATAGCGATCGCCTAATTCTTGCAGACGAATCACCCGCCTCGGTCGAATTTCAGGATTTCCAAATGCTTTACCATCTGCATAAATAAATTCTCCTCCCAATTCATCACACAAAGCCTGAGCCATGACATCTGCTTGTTTTTGAGTCACAACAGGTTTATCTACAACAATCATTTTGGGATTTGCAAGATTGCGAAATGCACTACTGGTACTACTTCCTAGCTGATTACCTGTTTTAGTAATTTGCTTTTCTTTATTAGCTTTTGAGCTAATCAATCGTTTTTGGCTATAGTCCCAACCGCGTACTTCCACAGAACTTACTTGTTCAGCACTAGTGACACGAGTACTAAATTTACTAATATCAACTAGCCATTTTAAATCTAAAGACGCCTGACTTTCTGGCTTGCAAAAATTTATCTTATCTTCTGTAATAAATAAATCAAAACCAATACGCGCAGCCCTTTCTTGTAAAAACTCCATATTAGTTTGGTTTTCTTGAAATACATACTTATGGACTTCGCCACTGTCATCTATTATTCCAGTATTTATGCCAACTTCTTTAGCAATTCTTTTGACGATATTGCTATCAGTCATATTTAAAAAAGAGCGATTATAACGGCCTCTATGAAGACGATGAGAAAAATCATAGCCACGAACAATTATATTAGCTTCCGATTTTTCATTGAAGTGAACTTCCAGACCTGTTACCTCACCTTCAACAAGGATTTTTGTTTTTTCATTTCTAAAATTCAAATCTTGAGTAGTACTAGATTTGAAACCTAAGGTTACTTTCTTCCCAATTTTAAAAATTTGTTCGTGTCGCCAAGGTTGATTTTGGGCACGGTCAGATGTAGGAATATAGCTATTATGAATTACCAAAGTAAACATTGCTGGCAAATGTAGACTTTCTTCCACAGTCATTTGCAGCAAATCTTTGAGTAATTCAGGAGAAGCGGGTTGTCCTTCTATCTTAATTAAAGGATCGCTTAAATAAAGATTAGCATTAGGCATAAGCTTCAATTTTTGAATATTAAATCTTTTAGTGAAACGGGGAAAAGTTTTATAGAGAATTCAGAATTCAGAATTCAGAATTCAGAATTCAGAATAAATTTAGGTGATTAGTATAATCATGTCTCAAACCATTATCGTGTTTTTTATTTCGACTCCTAACTCCTAACTCCTAACTCCTAACTCCTAACTCCTAACTCCTAACTCCTAACTCCTAACTCCTGAATTCTGAATTCTGACTCCTGAATTCTGAATTCTGACTCCTGAATTCTGAATTCTGACTCCTGAATTCTGAATTCTGACTCCTGAATTCTGAATTCTGACTCCTGAATTCTAACTACGTTTTTGCAACTTTCGGATCTGCTTTGCGGTCTTTACCTTTAGATTGAGATTCTTTTCCTCCAGGAAGGTTATTTTTATCTACTTCTTGTAATTCAATATCTACCATTGCTCTCACTGGTGTACCATCAGTTAAAAACATATTTAGTGTGTAAGTTAGTTTTGTAATTACACAATAAAAATACTCATTTCCCCATGTTAATATGTAGACAGGTGGACGTTTGTCACGCGCGCCTTTAACTGTTTCTACGCCTTTTTTAATTTTGTCTACATATTTTTTCATCACCGATTCTTTAGTTTCATAAGTATCAAATAACAACTGCTTGAGGCTAAAGGTGTAAGGTTTGACTCCAGAAAAATTAACCTTTGGCAAGAGTTCTGTACCTCTATTTCCATCATTGCTTTTCCACTCAACAGACCTACTAAAACTAATTTCTGTGGGATTAAACATCAATTCAATATCGTCAGATTCACCGTTATAAGCTACAAGTTTGGCTTTTTCCAGTTGTGGTTTCCGCTTTTGAGTAACAATAATTGCTGGGGTTGCCATTTGACGATTTCTCCTAAATTTATTGAATAAAATTTACCAAGATAAACGACCTATAAAACCGCCATGACGTTCTCGCTCAATTTCTAAACGTTGGCGTAATCTACTATAAATTTCATGTGCTAAAGCTTCAAGATCAGCTGTATCATCTTTGTTCTCTTCTTCACGTTTTACAGAAGTGTTTTCTACTGTTTCGCTGACTGATTCTGTATTTGCAGATGCGGGTGCAGTGACTTCTCCACCTTCAGCGAAACCTCTAGGCGCAGCATGGTGTTTTGCAAAAAATTGCGATGATTCTGATTCTGAATTTGGGTTATTAAACTCTCCACTACTAAAGAAGTTTGTAAATTCATCTTCGTTATTATTACCATTGAATAATTCTTGCAAACTTGACCATTGAGAAGGTGTATCTGAACGTTGAGAAGGTGTGTTGGTGGTGGAATTTGTTTTTCTAAAAATTAGGGGAGGTGATGAATATTGTGGTGAAATAATCGGTGCATCAGTGGTTTTGCTTTCAATAGTATTCATCTGTGGAGAATTAACTATTGAAAGTTGATGTTTTCCAGCATTTAATCCCAAGGAAGAAGAAATTAAAGAATTAGATTTCTGAGATTTGAGTTGTAATGAAGTGTCTGTAAAAGAATCGACTTTAGTCGAATGTGGAGAAGTTGTTTTTTCTGATTCTTTGGCGTTGGGTATCTGTACACTTGGAATAATATTGTCCGGTGTCCCGCCACTGTTGATGTGTTGTAGTAAAGGGAGATTTTTCTGTGCGTCCGTGGTATTAATAACAAACTCTCCTGGTGTCAGCATTGCAGGTACGGTATCTGACGGTGCTATATGCTGATTATTTTCAAGGTGAGAATTTGTTACTTGACCACCAGTAGCATAACCTTTAGGTGCTGGTAAATTTTCGATGGTGGTGTTTTGTGTAAATTGAGGTAGTGTATTTAGCTGATTTTGTGAAGTCTCAATTTCAGAGTTTTCAGAATTAGCGATCGCACTTAACAATTCTGACTCTAGTATTTGTTCATTATCAACTATTTTTCTAAAAATACTCGATGTCTCCCCAAGATTTGATGACATATCCCTGACTTTGGCAACTTCATCAATCTCAGGCGGTGTATTGTTAATTTTAGGCGCTTCAACAATTTCAGGCGGTGTATTGTTAATTTTAGGCGCTTCAACAATTTCAGGCGATATATCTCTAACCTTTTCTATTTCACTAATCTCAGGTAAAATATTGTTCACTACTGATGCTTCATCAATTTTATGTAGTGGTAAATGAAGCTGATTTTTTCTAGACTCGCGGTTAGTATTCTCAAGAATGTTATCGCGTTGCAGTGAAATTTTATTTTTGGGAACATCTGAGACATTAACCACTAAAGGAGATTGTGATTCTGAAGTTGTTAATTGTTCATTGCTATTAGAATCGCTGAAAAAACTAGATGCATTTTCAATGTAGGCGGAAGTAGGTGTTAATTGAACAGGTACAGAGGCTAAAGATTCACTAGTAACACTAGATTCAACTTCTCGTTCTAGCGCAATAGGATTTTTTTGGACATCTAAAACAGGCGGTAGGGTAACACTAATGTGGTTTTCTGCGGGATTTTCAACACTAGGTGAAGTAATTTCAGAATCATCAATGAGAAAATTACCTGTATCAAAATTAGTAATAGAATTATCTGAAATTAAATCTGGTTCAATTGCTTTTATTTCATCAAAATTATTACTTTTATTTTTTGATGCTTGTTCAGTTGATGGAGGAGTTGGAATTGGTAATATTTCTTGTTTTTGGATGACATTTTCCAAAGAAGTAATACTTTGATTGTCAACTTCTAAAGAAAGTTCATCTGTTTGAATAACGTGTTGTCTTGGCGTGGGAATTACTGTGATATCTGGAATCTCAGTTTTTTGTGATGATTGAATAATTTCAACATCTTGTTGTCGTGGCGTGGGAATTACTGGGACATCTGGAATCTCAGTTTTTTGTGATGATTGAATAATTTCACCATCTTGTTGTCGTGGCGTGGGAATTACTGGGACATCTGGAATCTCAGTTTTTTGTGATGATTGAATAATTTCACCATCTTGTTGTCGTGGCGTGGGAATTACTGGGACATCTGGAATCTCAGTTTTTTGTGATGATTGAATAATTTCACCATCTTGTTGTCGTGGCGTGGAAATTACTGGGACATCTGGAATCTCGGTTTTTTGTGATGGTTGAATAATTTCAACATCTTGTTGTCGTGGCGTGGGAATCACTGAAATATCTGGAATCTCGGTTTTTTTTGATGGTTGAATAATTTCACTATCTTGTTGTCGTGGCGTTGGACTTGCTTCTGATGTTTCTGTGACTATTGGTTGATTGTCGATAAAATTATTAGGCTGGGTAAATATGTTTTCAACATTGTTAGACAAAGGAAATTCTCTAGGGGAATTATCTGGTAATTGATTGATGTTTTCACCTAATTTATTCTTTTGCTGTAAAGGTGGTGTAATTATTTCGGAAGTAGGTGCTTCTACACTGGATAAGGTAGATGGTAACTCAGAAAATATTTGCGATTCTTCGTTGGCTATGTTCTTAAATAAAGTTGCTTGTTCTTGAACATTAGACAAAGTAGACGGTGTGATTTTATTAACAAAATTATTATGAGTTGTATTATCTAAAGTAATATCCTGTTGTGATGTTGGTGAATTATTTTCTTCTAAATGTGCAGGTGATAAAAGAGGATCGGGAATTAAAGATTTGATATTAAATTCATTCTGTGTTTGGGGAATACTCGAATTGACTTCATCAGAAAGATAATTGTTTGATGCAATAAAGATATCTTGATGAGGATGAATAGTAATATTACTTTCATCGGCAGTTTGTACAACATTTTTAGCCGCAGATGATTTGGTTGATTTTTTATTTGTGGATTTTGTTTTAGGTTTTTGTGCAGATTTTTTGGTTTGCTTTGATTTAGATTGATTTTGATTTTTGCTTTGTTTTTGAATATTTATTTCTGGTGAAGCATCATCAATTATATTTTTTTCAACAAAACTAGATTGTATTTTGGGAATATTGCTTGTTACTATTTCAGCAGAATCGAAATTATTATTTTCTTGTGAATCGATTGGTTGAAAAGGGTCAAAATCAATAAACGGAAATTTCATATCGATATCTGGATTATCCCAGCTATCCCAGCCGATTACTGGTTGTATAGATGGTTCTGTTTCACGAGATAATAAAAATTGCGAAGATGTGACTAATGGTGATTTTGTTTGTATAGGAGTGAGGAAATTCCGGCGCGAATGTAGAAAATTAGACTCTTTTTTGAATATGAGTCTGTCAGTTTTAGATAAAGATGATATAACACCAAGTGGTTGAGTGTTGTTTGTTAATAGAGGTTTGATGATTTGCATAGTTATAATTTAAAAATTGCAAATTAACTAGAAACGAAATATCCTGTTTTTGCATTTCGTTCTACAGAATTACCCCCTCCCGAAGTTCTCGCAACTTTTAAGCCTTCATAAGCTAAGGTTAATTCTTCAATAGCAACGGCTTTACCATCAGCTTGGAGTGTAGGTGTTTTCCAAGTTACTGGAATAGCACCAATCAAAGTCCAACTCATCATCGTTTCACCAGATTGATTAAAAATTAGAATATTGACATTCCGTCGGGATGTTCTCTTTTGTTCGTCAAAAACTGCGTTTATCCAATTCCAAAAACCTGGATGGTCGGTAACTCCACGTTTGAGAGTTATATCTGCAAATTCTGTATGACCTAAATAAATTCTTTGCTGGTCGTTGACGCCGCCTTCTTGAAAAACGTTTTTCTTAATTTGAACGCTTAAACCAGTACATTCAGTAAAAGATGCAGCAATAGAACTATCTATTTCTACGTAAAAACGATTACTAGTAACATAATTTAATTCGTGAGTAACTTTGCCGTTATTACCATTTCCAGCCATTAAAACCACCTTTGAGAACTATAATTACCAATTCTTTCGCGCTGCGATCGCAAATCATCTTGCAAAAGTTTATACACTTTTTCTGTGAGTTCGTTCAACAGCAGTGAATCGTTGAGGTATTTACTCGCGGTTTGAGCCACTTTACTAGCATCAGAAGTTACTGAAACTCCTGCGTACCCAGCAGCACTACCAACGTCTCCATTAAATGTGAAAAAAGTTTGTTTCTGATATGAATCCATAAATAAAAAAACTCTCCTAGAATCAAGGCTAAAGGTACTGCATCAGAATCAAAAGTAGCCAAAAGTCGAATTAGTCATTGGTCATTAGCGTTGTTACCAATGCCCTATGCCCAATAAATATATAGTTGGTCAGTTGTGTTACAAGTGCGATCGCTGTAGTCTAGATGTTGGTATCAAGCAAAATCTCATGTAGCTACATGGTTGGGCATTAGAATAATTATGAAAAAACGCATCATTCAGCCCAAAAAAACTATCGCAGATTCCTTCTCAATACCTGCACTCAAGCAACCAACGCGGGGTTTTGGTTCCCAGTCCTCTGGCGCTTCATTCCAACCACTACCAGATAACTCTCTTGCACACGACATTAGTCGAATACCACTGCGCCGTCCCCAAGCCAAACTCACAATTAATCAGCCAGGAGATATTTACGAGCAACAAGCTGATACCGTGGCGCAGGAGGTGGTGGGA
Source organism: Nostoc sp. 2RC (assembly GCF_014222165.1). Classification (NCBI taxonomy): domain Bacteria; kingdom Bacillati; phylum Cyanobacteriota; class Cyanophyceae; order Nostocales; family Nostocaceae; genus Nostoc; species Nostoc sp. 2RC. Next base: position 28,639 of record NZ_JACKZU010000025.1, on the reverse strand, counting down.
AAATTGGGACAACTAGAAAATCATGCGTCTATCCAGCGCCAACAAATGCCACAAGAGGAACAATTGCAAATGCAACCTCTGGCAAATTCCATCACGCCTCTGGTGCAACGGGAAGAAATACCAGAGGAAGAGGAAGAAGAATTACAAATGAAATCTCTGGATAATAGCACCCTGCAACGAGAGTCTGTACCAGAGGAAGAAGAGGAAGAAGAATTACAAATGAAGCCGATGGTGCAGCATCAGGGTAAAGCTGGGATGGCTGCTAACCCAAACTTGGAAACCTCTATCAACCAAGCAAAGGGTAATGGACAACCGATGGCTGACAATATCCGCGAACCAATGGAACAGGCCTTTGGTGCTGATTTCAGTGGCGTGAAGGTTCACACAGATAGTCAATCAGACAAGTTGAATCAATCAATTCAGGCGCGTGCTTTCACCACAGGACAGGATGTGTTCTTTAAACAAGGGGAATATAATCCACAGAGTGCGGACGGACAGGAATTGTTAGCCCATGAGTTGACTCACGTTCTCCAGCAGAGTGGGGGGATGGTGCAGCGATCGCACTATTCCTCTATACTGCACAATTCACCTCCCATGCAACAAACCAACTCACAACACATAGGGGAAATCCACAGAAAGCCAGTAAAAGTAGAAGGGAAAAATGATGCAACCCATATAGACGATGTAACGGGTGTGGAGTTGCGACAGGTTGGTGGTGGGGCGTTTATGGTTCTCAATGGTCGGCTGAAGGGAGCGGAGGTGCGATATGACTTCGATGAGGGACATTACTACACTGAAGATGAGGACTATAACCCAACACCAGTAGAATTGGGAGAAGGAAGAGGAGGGAAGGAAGACAAGAAGGAAGAGAAAGTGGAGCTAGTCGATCCGAACATTTTCGCACTGAGAGCCGATCTCCAAGAGTATAGGACAGTCAGTTCAATGGAGAGCCTAAAAGAGATACTAACGGAAAAGGCAAATAATCCAGAGTTGAGACGTTTCGAGAGGGAGCGGGCGGAAGATACGTTGGAAAGGATTACTAACCTTAGCAAATCAAGTGCTGATTCATGGCCCGCACTGGAGGTATCTGGACAAGACGTTATTCAAGGAAACCACCGAATTTTGGTGGCTATAATTCGCAAAGAGAAGATAAAGGTCAAGAGATAAAGGTCTACAGAAACGTCTGCATAGAACACAACTTAGTGCGATCGTCCGATGTTTTAGCGCGATCGCTTTAGAAAAGACATCATTCTACACTAGATGTTGATATTAGTAAAATACTCATCTAGCTACTGGTTGGGCATTAGAAAAATATGAAAGAATACAAAATTCAGCCCAAGAAAATCACCACAGATTCCAATACTTGTCGGTTAAAGGGAAAAGGGGAAAGAAAAAACCTTTAACCTTTACCCTTTAACCCCTTCGGGGTTCGCCAGTCGCTCATGGGGGAAACCCCCAAGACCGCGCTGGCTCACCTTTTCCCCAGACCCAATGCCGAGTTAAAAATCGTTAACCGAGCAGTATTGCCACAGATTCCTTCTCAATATCTAGACCCTCTTGCACACGACATTAGTCCAATACCACTGCTTCGTCCCCAAGTCAAACTCACAATTAATCAGCCAGGAGATATTTACGAACAACAAGCTTTTAATTATCTGAGCGAATAAAAATTATAATCAATAAATCTAAGCACTACTATCAGCTATCTAAACCAAGGAAGATGTTTATCTACCTGACTACTCTCACTGCTTGTCAAACAATTGTCATCAAATTTTGACTCTCATAAAGTTTCCAACATCCTCTCAGGTTAGTTGTATATCCAGGATTGAGTTTGAGTTATGAAACAAAAAAATAAAGTCGTTTTAGGGCTGTTAATACTATTAGTATTCGCCACTATCTTTTATCTGCTGAATGCATATCAAGCAACATTTGGAGAAAGAGATAGCTACCGGATGATAGTAGGTATGAATGACTTGATACTATTCGACAAACCATTAGGAGCGAGAAGGCTTTATGGCAGTGATATCTCTTTTGCTTATTATGCATTAGTAGACTTTTTTAGACCTATCTTTAAAAAGAATTTGCTTTTAATTGTTCCTTTGATGAACTATATCAATGCAGTTTTTGGCATTTTGATGGTCATACCTTTTTTCTTGTTAGTTAAAAGATATTGGGGAGTCAGTATAGCTTTATTAGCAAATGTTTTACTAATTTTGCTTCCAGTGTGGAGGATAACTGCACAATACGCACATCCTATGGTTGGATCTGTAGTATTCATGTTTATAGGATTAACCTTAATTAGTTACCGTTCTTCCCTAAACTCATTGAGATTATTTTCAAATAAATTAATCTTAATTTTCTGGGATATATTAATTGTTGCGGCTTTTGCTTTGTGTTTAATGTTCAGGCTGGATGCAATACTAATGTTTACTTTGATTCCAGCGTGTCTATTTCTTGAAGGTTATACTTTAAAAAAGATTGTTTTCCCTACGATTTTATATAGTTTTTTACCACTGGTCATTTTTAAGGTAATACAATTTCAACTGCCATATATTCATCTCGAAAAGAATGGTGGAATATTTGAGCAAATTTTATTATGGAATAATCCTGTGAGATACGTCGATCAATTTTTGCGTGGTAATCTACTATTTATTTGGGGGTTGAATCCTTTATTTTTTGTCATATTTTTGATATCCTGCGTCTATTTATGGCGTAAACGTAGTTATCAGGATTTGTATTTTATTTTACCAACGGTATTAATAAATTACATATTTTGGCTGCCAAATCCCGCTCCAGCCCGTCATTTTATTTATTTATCTCCTGTTGTAGCAATTAGTATTGCCATTTTCTTTGCAGATATATTCCCCAAAGTAAGAGCCTTTGTACAAAATCATCAAAAAACAGGAGTAGCGATCGCTGCACTTTTCATATTTGCTGTTGTGATTAGCAATCACTATTCTTATTCTGCGCCGTTATCAAAGAAATACTCTTACGCAGTTACAGAACTGGGAACAAAACTACACCAATTAGAGCCAAAAGGTAAGCCAATTTTTGTAATTGGCGATACGATTCCCGCAGCTGCTCAAATGCAATTAATATCAGCACAGACAAAAGTGAAGGGTCAAAAATCGAATATCCTTACAGATGATTCTGTGGTGGCTCAGAAAAAATCTTCCTTGAAACCTAAACTCGAATACATACCTCTATTATCTGTAGATAATGGAAAGAATAAGTTTATATTTTACGCCCAAGGTTGGAAATCAAGAACAAACGAAATCAAGAGATTTTTCTCAGAAACCAACAAATACGACCAGTCTTATATTGTAGTGAATATGCTAGATAAAACTGGTAAAAAGGTTGATTTTGATACATCTAGCTTGCCTAAAAATTCGCAAGTTCTAAAGCTGTAACCATACAGTGTTTTTCAGGTACATAAAACAGATGTATAGGGCCCCTAGTGTTGCAGATTGAAGTTGCTCTCACTAGGGCGGGCTTTCTGGTTTACCGGAAAAGGGTTTGATATCATGTCCGGCTAATTACCCATAATAAAAACCTCTCCGCGTCCCCGTGTCTCCGTGTCCCCGCGTCAGTCCTAATTATGGGTCTTTAACCGAACCTGATATGATTGCCAAATCCTCAACTCTTCCCTGTTCAGAGTTCGCCGTTCTCTTTTGAAAAACTTCAGTTTTGAACTTAGACGAACTTTAAATGATATATAATGAGGGATTGTGTCGAATTAAAGCTAGACAATGCCTAAACTCAAGACTCGTAAAGCAGCAGCGAAGCGATTCCGTGCCACCGGCAACGGCAAAATCGTCCGTCGCAAAGCTTTCAAAAACCACCTTTTAGAGCATAAAACCTCCAACAAAAAGCGTGACCTGTCCAAGACTACACTTGTACACGAACGCGATGAAGATAACGTGCGGTTAATGCTGCCATACTTGTAAGCCCATTAGGAAATTAAGTATATGACACGGGTAAAACGCGGTAACGTAGCTCGCAAACGCCGCAATAAAATTCTCAAATTAGCTAAAGGTTTTCGCGGTTCCCACTCGACTTTGTTTAGAACTGCTAACCAACAAGTAATGAAGGCGCTGCGGAGTGCCTACCGCGATCGCAAAAAGAAAAAGCGCGATTTTCGTCGCCTCTGGATTACTCGCATCAACGCTGCTGCAAGACTACACGGCTTGAGTTACAGCCAGTTGATCGGAAACTTGAAAAAAGCTGAAGTCCAACTAAATCGCAAAATGTTGGCACAACTAGCAGTACTCGATCCTGCAAGTTTCGGCAAAGTTGCTGAATTAGCCAATCAAGTTAAAAGATAAAGGTGGTAACGGATGAATAACCGATGTAACAGTAGGCAAGTAATTACTCGGTTACATCTGGTATTATCCGCTACTGTTATTTGGATTTGCTGCTTTTGCTTTGTCGGCACAGGATTAACGGCATCTGCCGCCGAACTGCCAGAAATACAGCGACGGGGTTATTTAACTGTTGCAGTTAAAGATAACTTGCGTCCTTTGGGATTCAAAGATGATAGCGGCAACTTGCAAGGCTTAGAAATTGACTTGGCACAGCAGTTAGCAATTGACTTGCTAGGTAAAAAAAATGCTGTCAAATTTCAACCCGTAGCGAATCGCGATCGCTTGTCTGTAGTTTTAGACAAAAAAGTTGATTTAGCGATCGCTAGGGTAACAGCAACTCCCTCACGGGCCCGCGTAGTTGATTTGAGCGTTCCTTACTACTTAGATAGCACTGTATTAATTACAAAAGATGCTTCTGTGCAGCAGTTAAAGGATTTGGGCAAACAAAAAATTGCCCTACTCAATAACTCCACTACAATTGCCAAAGTCCGGTACTATTTGCCAAACGCCGAGTTAGTGGGAGTGGATTCCTACCAACAAGCGCGAGAGCAAATAGAAAATAATGCCGTTGTCGCCTTTGCCGCAGATGCTAGCGTTCTGAGCGGTTGGGTGCAACAATATCCGCAATATCGATTACTAGCCACCAAGCTATCAACTGAACCATTGTCTGTGGTAATGCCCAAGGGATTGCAGTACGATGAATTCAGACGACGAGTCAACGGAGCGATCGCTCGTTACATAGCACAAGGTTGGCTCGATAAACGCGTTAAATATTGGGGTTTACCGTAAGTGAGTGCTGAGTTGGGAGTTGGGAGTTGGGAGTTGGGAGTTGGGAGTTGGGAGTTTGGAGTTTGGAGTTGGGAGTTGGGAGTTAGGAGTTAAGAATTATTCTCTTATCTGCCGGTTGGTGAACGAAGTCGAAGCGCATCTCCCCAATAGGCTGATAATAGATACAGAAGCAACTTTTAATATTTGTATTTGCAGGCAATGGATAATAATCTAGCCGTAATTTATCTGTCAATTTTGGTAGGTTTGCTCACATTTACTGTTGTGGGTGTTTTTCGTCAAATTCTCAAAACTCGCAAGATAGAAAGCTCTTTCGCTAAGTTAAGGAAGAAACTAGAGAAAGAAAAGGGTACGACTCAAGAATATTATGAGTTAGGGAGTATTTATTCGGAAAAAAAATTGTATTCGCAGGCGATCGCCTTATTTCAAAAAGCTCTGAAAGCTGCCCAAGAAGAGGAAGAAGAAAATATCGCTCCCATCTACAATGGACTAGGTTATGCTTACTTTACTCAAGAGCAATATGACCTAGCAATTCGTCACTACAAAGAAGCCCTCAAATTTAAACCAGATTATGTAACAGCGTTGAATAATCTCGGTCACGCCTATGAGAAGAAAAAATTAAATACTCAAGCATTACAAACTTACGAGGAAGCACTTAAGTTTGCTCCCAATAACTCTATTGCTAAACGCCGCGCTGAATCTTTACGTCGTTTAGTTTCTGTATAAATTGGGAATTGGGCATTGGACATTGGGCATTGGTTGGTTATGAATTACTCTCCTTGTCTCCCTTGTCTCCCTTGTCTCCCCTGCTCCCCTCCATTCCCCAACTAAATTAATTTACCCTTAGCCCCTAAATTTATCGGTTTTCATGCTCACGCTTGGAAATAGATAACTACATGTCTTCTATCATAAAAAGATGATTAAGCGGCTAAGGTATTTTTTTTGGCTAGCTATTGCCATTATTGTTGTCATTTCTATTTCATTTGGATTAATGGGAAAATTATCTGCTGAGCAGACTTTAATTTCCCATCCTTTAAGTGCGTTAACTGAAGTAGAAATTAATACGGCTGTGGCGGTTGTTAAAAGAGAAAAAACTTTGAGCGAAATGGCAGTTTTTCCACTGATTGCTTTACAAGAACCAGATAAAGAAGAAGTGCTAAATTTTATGCCTGGTAAAGCTTTCAAGCGCCAAGTTTTTTTGGTCATCTATGAGCGTTCCCAAAACAAAACTTTTGAGGGAGTGATTGATTTAACAACCAAAACCTTAAATTCTTGGAAAGAAATACCCTCCGTCCAACCTGCACTCGTTAATTCAGAATATGAACTGGCGACTCAGGTAGTTAAAGCTGATTCCCGATGGCAAGCAGCTATGCGAAGGCGGGGAATTAATGATTTTGACCAAGTTAAAATTAGTTGGTGGGCACCAGGAATTCTCAGCAAACAGGAAGAAAAAACAGGCGATCGCCTTTGTCGGGGATTATCTTATTATACAGGCAAAGGCTGGAATTATTACGGTAGTCCCATTGAGGGAGTGGTAGCAACAGTAAATTTAAATACAGGTAAAATTGCAAGTATTGTTGATAGCAAAAAAGTACCTTTTTCTCAAGAAAATTGGAACTACGATGTGAAATCTGTGGGAAAATTATTTTCACCTCCCAAAGCATTAAAAATTCTCCAACCCAATGGTCAAACTTTCCAAATACGTGACAATGAAATTACCTGGCAAGGTTGGAATTTTCGTTATTTAATGCATCCTCGTAGTGGATTAGTTCTATACCAAGTTACACACAAAGATTCAGAAAATGTCCGGCCAGTTTTATATCGCGCTAGCCTCTCAGAAATGGTAGTTCCTTATGGGGATACTGAGCCTACTTGGTCGTTTAGAAATGCCTTTGATGTTGGGGAATACAACCTTGGTTTATTAGCAAATAAGATGGAGTTGGGTAAGGAAATTCCTGAAAATGGTGTTTTGTTAGATGCGATATTTGCTGATGAACAGGGAGAACCTTATAAAATGCCAGGGGTTATTGGTGTCTACGAACGCGATAACGGCATCCTCTGGAAACATTATGAATATAATACTCAACGTAACGATGTCCGTCGGAATCGAGAATTAGTGATGAAAATGACGGTGGCAATTGACAATTATGATTACACCCTCAATTGGATTTTTCGCCAAGATGGAACTTTAGAAGTACAAAACGAATTAACAGGTATTGTATTGGTACAGGGAACAGCGGCCGAAAAACAATCCCCAGAAAATTCCTACGGTCAACTAATTGCAAAAAATATTATCGGAGTCAATCACCAGCACTTTTTCAACTATCGCCTAGATTTGGATGTGGATGGTAAAACTAATTCGGTGATGGAAATGAATGTTAACGCTTTACCGATGGATGAAAAAAATCCTTTGGGAAATGCAATGGTAGTCATAGAAAATCCGTTAACCAAAGAAACGGCTGCTGTACGAGATTTGGATTTAAAACACAGTCGAGAATGGATGATTGTGAGTGCAGATAAAAAGAATGCCCTTGGTGCTGCGCCTGGATATATGCTGATGCCAGAAGCAAATGCTATGCTTTTTCCTGTGGAAGGGTCAAAAATCCGCGAACGTGCAGAATTCGCCACACACCATATTTGGGTAACAAAATATAAACCAGGCGAACTTTATGCTGGCGGCGATTATCCGAATCAAACTCAGCCACGAGAGGGTTTGCCTAGATATATTGCAGATGACGAATCGTTGCTGGGCGAAGATATCGTGTTATGGTACACAATGGGCGTGACTCATATTCCGCGATCGGAAGATTGGCCTGTCATGCCTGTCCACCGAGTTGGATTTAAGCTAGCACCCAGAGGTTTCTTTAGCCGCAATCCAGCCATTAATTTACCAGAGTAAAATATTCTTTTTCTTAATTTTTTTTGGTTGAGTTTTTTGGTAATGTGTAAACCTGTAACTTAAAGGAATTCGTAATTTATAATTCGTAATTCGTAATTTGCAATTTATAGCAGGGAACAGCCAATAGACAACAGTATTCAAAGTCTCTTGATGCTGATGTTTAGCAATCAGTTGATGTCCTAATCTCACTAGCTACTGTTATACCTGTTGGAGATTTAGACACCAATTAATTCCCAACCATAAAATTACAGGTTTTGGTGTGCTATTTCACTAATAATTACGAATTACTAATTATTAATTGGTTGAATCCTGATAAGCTACTCATAGTTCAAAAACTGGCAATTTTCATTCAGAGGATAATTCATGAATTTTCCAGAAATTAATATTCCCGGTAGTGGCAAACTTCACGCTCGTTTAATTACTTCTTTAGGGGAAATTGTAGTTAGTTTAGAAGAAGAAAAAACCCCCAACACTGTGAAAAATTTTGTTGGTCTAGCAACTGGAGCAATCGATTGGAAAGACCCGAAAACAGGTCAATCTCTCAAGGGTACTCCTGCCTATGATGGGGTTCGCTTTCATCGAGTCATTCCTAGTTTTATGATTCAGTGCGGCGATCCTCTAACTCGTTATCTCGATATGGCTAACCGTTGGGGTACTGGTGGCCCTGGATATAGATTTGAAGATGAGTTTCATCCAGAATTGAAACACTCTAGTGCAGGGATTCTCTCAATGGCAAATGCGGGGCCCGGTACTAATGGTTCGCAGTGGTTTATTACAGAAGTACCAACACCTTATCTTGATGGCAAACACAGTGTTTTTGGTAAAGTTGTGCAAGGTATAGATGTAGTCAACCGCATTGCCAATGTACCTACAACTAGAGACCGTCCTAATCAAGAAGTAGTGTTAGAAAAAGTAGAAATTTTTCGACAGTAACTAATTTCATGTCTGTTTAATTGCTAATCAAACAACTATCCGTTTCTGGTGTGTAAGAGCCTCGGATCTAATCATAAGTGTTAAACGGACTCTCAAAAAACCTTGACACTGTTGACTGTTGATGGTTGACGGTTAACAGTCATCAGTCAACACTCAACAGTAGAAGAATAAATTATGACTCAAGCTTTACGCAAACTAGTTTCATTTATCGCAGCGAATTGATAACAAATTTGCCGAAAAATTAAGATTTATTTTAAATAAGCAATAGTAATGTTGTGAAATTCAGAAGCTAGATTTCAATCAGGAACCCAGTTTGGGCGACGCTTATGCCTACAGACTCCAGGCAAAATCCTTACAAGTCTTCACTTCATTGGAATACAAGTTTTGCGACAATCAAAAACGATTGAATAAATAATCATGCACTTATAGTCCATCGCTAATGGGACTTCGTGTTATTTAAGTTGGACAGGGAGAAGACACAAATGAAATTGGCTTACTGGATGTATGCAGGCCCGGCCCATATCGGCACTCTCCGAATTGCTAGTTCTTTCAAAAACGTTCACGCAATCATGCACGCGCCACTAGGCGATGACTACTTCAACGTTATGCGTTCCATGCTAGAACGGGAGAGGAATTTTACTCCAGTCACAACCAGCGTAGTCGATCGCAATGTTTTGGCACGGGGTTCTCAAGAAAAGGTGGTAGATAATATCACCCGCAAAGACGCTGAGGAACGCCCAGATTTAATTGTGTTAACTCCCACTTGCACTTCTAGTATTTTGCAAGAAGATTTGCACAACTTTGTGGAACGGGCGCAGCTAGAAGCCAAAGGTGACGTAATGCTAGCGGACGTGAACCACTACCGTTACAACGAACTGCAAGCAGCCGATCGCACTCTGCACCAAATTGTGCAATTCTACATTGAAAAAGCCCGCAAAAAAGGCCAATTGCCAGCAGGCAAAACCGAAAAACCATCCGTTAACATCATCGGTATTTCTACCCTTGGTTTCCACAACCAGCACGACTCCACCGAACTCAAGCGGTTAATGGCTGACTTGGGAATTGAAGTTAATACCGTAATTCCGGAAGGCGCTTCTGTTAACGAATTAAAGAAAATGCCCCAAGCCTGGTTTAACTTAGTACCTTACCGCGAACTCGGCTTGGCTGCGGCTCGTTATTTAGAAGCAGAATTCGGAACACCTTACATAGACATTACACCGATGGGTGTAGTGGAAACTGCTCGTTGTATCCGTAAAATACAGCAGGTAATTAACGCCCAAGGCGCTGATGTAGACTACGAAGACTTCATCAACGAACAAACTTTGCATGTATCCCAGGCTGCTTGGTTTTCTCGTTCCATTGACTGTCAAAACTTAACTGGTAAAAAGGCAGTGGTATTTGGCGACAACACCCACGCCGCCGCCATCACCAAAATTTTGTCACGGGAAATGGGGATTCATGTAGTTTGGGCTGGAACCTACTGCAAGTATGATGCAGACTGGTTCCGGGAACAAGTAAGCGAATATTGCGATGAAGTGCTGATTACAGACGATCATGGCGCAATTGGCGATGCGATCGCCCGCGTTGAACCCTCAGCGATTTTCGGCACCCAAATGGAACGCCACGTAGGTAAGCGCTTAGATATTCCTTGCGGTGTAATTGCTGCACCCATCCACATCCAGAATTTCCCCATTGGTTACAAACCATTTATGGGCTACGAAGGTACAAATCAAATTACAGATTTAATCTACAATTCCTTCACCTTAGGAATGGAAGATCATCTGTTAGAAATCTTTGGAGGTCACGATACCAAAGAAGTAATTACTAAAGGAATTTCTGCTGATTCTGACCTGAGTTGGACAAAAGATGGTCAAGCAGAATTGAATAAAATTCCGGGATTTGTGCGCGGTAAAGTGAAACGAAATACTGAAAAATTTGCCCGCGAACGAGGTTTCAAAGAAATCAGTGCCGAAGTCTTGTACGCCGCGAAGGAAGCTGTTGGAGCATAGTTTTTCAGCTAGCAAGTAAAATTTATCGGGGAGTTGAGAGTAATCTTGATTCCCTATTTTTATAAATTAAATTTATGAAAATCCCCTCATGTCTAAATTTGTGAGATTTATAACACTAAAACCGGATAGGTCACGGGAGAATTAAGCAATGATAACAGCTAGCTTATTTCAGTGGGTAGAACTAAAGCAAGACGTTCCTAACAGCCCTGTAAAAGTAGGCAATAGAGGCGTTGTATTGGATCATCTACATCCTACTAAAACTCAACAAGAACCTGGATATATTTTAGAAGTATTTCAAGACGGTGAAACTTTGGATGTTGTTTCTGTACCTGTTTCTTGGGTGAACCCTCTACCTGAAACTTGGGGAAATGTTGAACATGATACAAAACAGACAGTTTGAGGCAGAAATAATCAAATTAATGGCTGATTATGGATGCTACCCACTATGGTGGGTGAGTCCTGATAAAGTTGGCGACATTGACCCAGAGTCATTGCCATTAATTCCAGAAACTATTAGCCGTTTAGAAAAATGGACAGAAGTTTACGATGCAACATTAAATTGGCAAGATCCTGCTAATTCACCAGAATTGAGTCCAGAAGCCGAAGCAGCTTTTGAAAAAGAAGGAATTAGTTTGTGGAAGCAACTGCAAACGGAACTTGCACCTAATTATCAAGTTGTTTATTTTAGTGAATCATTAGGCAAGGTTTTAAGCGATCCTAGTGAATTATAAGTTTTATCTTTTATTCAGCAATGATTTGTACTAACAAAATATTTATCTCCAGATTATTTGTAAATTTAAAATAAATCCTGGTAAAACATCTTCTCCTGACAGTTCTTGTGGAGATGTTAATATTTCCACTGGTTGACCAAGACGATAAATTTCGACTTGCCGCATTTTGGGATTAATTAACCAACCTAATTTGACTCCATTATCGATATATTCCTGCATTTTCTCTTGAGTTTCTCGCAAAGTATCACTGGGTGACATTAACTCCAAAACAAAATCTGGGCCAATTGGCGGGAATTTTTCTTTTTGTTCGGGTGTGAGTGCATCCCATCGTTCTTTCTTAATCCAAGCAACATCAGGAGAACGGTTAGCACCATTAGGGAGTTTAAAGCAGGTGGAAGAATCAAAGCAAATTCCTAGTTGAGTTTGACGATTCCAAATCACAAAATCAGCACTAATTTCTGAATTAATATTTCCAGTTTCTCCGCCTGTGGGTGACATGATAAGCAGTTCTCCGGCTGCATTGCGCTCAAATTTAATTTCAGGATTTTCCCGACAGAGTTGATAAAATTGATTGTCAGTGAGTTGGATGATGGAGTTTAATTTAATGGCGATCGCTGTCATAAATCAATCTTTACCTCCAAAGAATTGACAAATTTCAATAAATCCTAGTAAAACATCTTCTCCTGATAATTCTTTTGGGGATGTTAATATTTCCACTGATTGACCAAAAAATATCAACCTGGGCATTCTAAGAGGCTTAGGAAGCTGTCAAGGCAAATTTTCAGCGAAGTAAGGGACTGGGGAGATGGTGATTAGGTGAAAAGTCTTGTTGTGTCTAAATTTTATCGTTTGTTAATGTCCTAATCGCCTTTGTTGTTGCTATAAATAAAATTGATTGGGGAGCCAAGAAACTAGAAAACTGTTGACAATTGACACTCAGCAGTCAACAGTCAACAGTCAACAGTCAACACACACGACTATTTCGGTGATTCTTGAAGTTCAACTTCTGTGTCGGAAAGTAAACTCAGATTGGCTAAGTTATACAACACCATCGTAGTGCTAGTGTTGGGCTGGAAACCAATTTTTTTATAAAATTCCTGTTGATGAGTAGTCATTAGATAAACGCGTTCAACCCATCTCATGCGGGGATGACTCAAAACAGTTTCCACTAAATTACTTCCCAAACCGCTATTTCGATAGTCTGGATGAATTACAACATCCCAAATCGTAGCGCGATATATGCCATCAGATGTTGCTCTAGCAAAGCCAATGAGTCGCTGATTATCCCAGACGGAAATCACTGGCTCGCTGTTGGTAATGGCTATACTTAAATCCTCAATACTGCGGCCTTTTGCCCAGAAAGCTGAAATGTTTAACAGTTCTTGGAGTTGGTAAAGGTCAATCTCAGATTTGCGATCGCTAAATTGAATTTGAGGATTGTTCATGTATTCCACTCACTTTGGCTGTATCTTAGCTATTGCTAAGTCATATTTTGCTAGAAATTGTTGAATGTGTATATCTCTACGCAACAAGAGAGAAAATTTCTTTGGATATGGTAGTATTCAGTTACAAACCCACTTCCATAAAGGATGAGTAGGCCCCTGCTGACGTATGCGATGAACTTGTTTTTCTAAACGTTGTTTTTCTTGCTCTGGTAATCCCAGTAAAATATTGCGACTTTGCCAAACTAATACAGCAGCAGTCATCCCTATACAAAAGGATAAACCGAAGGTAGGCAGTGGATGATAAACCAGCCCATATCGCACTGCGACCCAAGTAAAATATTGTTGCCACAGAGAAATTTCTGCACGTAAACCCCACAAGCAAATAGGCGCAACGGTGAGCCATAAACAGCCCACAAATAACCATCGGCCATATACAGTTAGCTGGTATAGCCTCTCTACTTGTTGAGCAAATTCCTGGTCAGTTGTAATTTGTTCTTTGTCATTAGTCATTAGTCATTAGTCATTAGTCATTAGTTATTTAGGAGTGCTGAGTTAGGAATTAAGAATTGAATTATTCTCCTTGTCCCTTTCCCCGTCTCCCTTGTCTCCCTTGTCCTCTTCTCATACCCAATGACTAATTACCCGAAGATGTATCAATTGATTCAGCATTAACCAGCGTCGGAGATTTATCCGTGCGTTCTCGCCACAAAGTTAACAAAGTACTGGCGATGAAAATACTGGAATAAGCCCCTGCAATAAAGCCAATAATTAAAGCTAGGGCAAAGTTTTTCAGTGTTTCTCCACCAAATAAAAAGATTGCAAATAATGTTAGCAATGTTGTAAAAGTCGTGTTGATAGACCTTGTTAGGGTTTGGTTGACAGCATCATCTACAATGTCACCGATCGCTTCGTTGGGATTAATTTTGAGGGTTTCGCGAATGCGATCGTAAATCACCACTGTATCGTTGACTGAAAAACCTGTAATCGTCAGTAGCGCAACGATAAATAAGCTATCGACTTCAGTACCGAATACTAAACCAAAAATCGAAAAAATCCCTACCGTAATCAAGATATCATGAAATAGGGCGACAATGGCAAATACCGCATAATCTAACTGAAACCGGAAACTTAAGTAAATAATAATACCTGCAAAGGAAACTATTAGAGCTATAACTCCAGATCTAAACAGTTCTCCTCCCAGGGTAGGGCCAACGGTGTCAAATTGATTTTTTTGCTCGTCAAAAGTACCGACTTTTTCGCTTAAGGCATTTTGCAAGTTGGTACGCTGCTCGCGCTCCAAAGTTTTTGTGCGGATTAATATACCATTTTCTGCACCAGTGTTTTTGTCAGCAACAATTTGGATACTGCTATCGCCCAATCCCTGAGTTTTAGCGACTTCTCGAACAACGTTAATATCAATTGGTCGATCGCAGTTACCGGGTTTGGTACAATCCCGTTCAAACTGCAATCGCGTACCACCGACAAAATCCAAACTGGGACGTAGGGGTGCTTTGATGTCGGGGTTTTGCCAAGAAACCACCATTGAGATGATACCAGCCAAGATGATGGCACTAGAAATAGCCCACCATAGCGATCGCGATTTGTTAATACTCAGTTTCATCAAAACTCCTGGGTCTGAAACCCCGTCATAAAGGACGGCTTTACATGGAACGTAGTAAAATGTGAAGTATGGAGAAAGCCTACCGCTACCGTTTTTACCCAACTACCGAGCAAGAACAAATATTGCGCCGGACAATTGGCTGTGTGCGGTTGGTTTTTAACCGAGCATTGGCGGCAAGAACCGAGGCATGGTACCACAGGCAAGAGCGAGTAGATTACGCTCAAACCTCCACCATGTTGACGCAGTGGAAAAAACTTGAAGACCTCCAGTTTTTGAATGAGGTTAGTTGTGTGCCACTGCAACAAGGCTTGAGACATCTGCAAACTGCATTTACCAACTTCTTTGCTGGCAGGGCAAGATACCCCAACTTCAAAAACAAGCGTAGCGGTGGCAGTGCAGAATTCACTAAGTCTGCTTTCCGGTGGAAGGATGGACAAGTATATTTGGCTAAGTGTTCTCAACCACTGGCAATTAAATGGTCTAGGCAACTGCCAAAGGGGTGTGAACCTAGTACCATAACCGTTAGACTTGAACCTTCTGGACGATGGTTTGTTAGTTTGCGGATCAACGATCCGACTGACGAAACTTTGCATCCCGTTGATAATGCTGTTGGCTTGGATGTTGGAGTGACTAGCCTTGTTACCCTGAGTACGGGTGAAAAGATTGCTAACCCCAAAGCGTTTAATAAGCACTATCAAAAGTTGAGGAAAGCACAAAAGTCTTTGAGCCGTAAGCAAAAAGCTTCTTGTAATCGAGATAAAGCAAGACTCAAAGTTGCTCAGATTCAAGCTAAGATTTCCGACTCCAGAAAAGACCATCTGCACAAACTGACAACTCGACTGATTCGTGAAAACCAAACGATAGTTGTTGAGGATTTGGCGGTTAAGAATATGGTGAGTCAGCGCGTTGGGCGGGTTTCCCGACTTGAAGCGACTGGCGAACCCGTAAGGGTCAACAATCCCAAGCTTGCCCGTGCTATCGGCGATGCTGCATGGGGTGAGTTGGTGAGACAACTGGAATATAAAGCCAAATGGTATGGTCGAACCTTGGTGAAAATTGACCGATGGTTTCCCAGTTCTAAACGCTGTGGTAACTGTGGGCATATTCTCAATAAATTGCCGTTAAATATCAGAGAGTGGGACTGCCCTAACTGTGGGACGCACCATGACCGAGATATCAATGCAGCCAAGAACATTTTCGCGGTGGGACACACCGTTACAGTCTGTGGAGCGAACATAAGACCTAATAACCATAGCGTTAAAGGGCAGTTGCAAAAAACCCGTCAGGGAAGGAAACAGAAACCTAAGTCGTGAGTCTTAGGAGTCACCGCACTTTTAGGGCGGTGAGTATGTCAATGAGACACCTCTGCCTTATTAGATGTTGGCAGCTTGGGAGAGAAATATTCTGGTTTTTTGAGTGCGGGAATTGTAATTGCCAAAAACATAAAAGTACGACTACAGGTAATTGCTGTAAACATACTCACCGCTACTCCCAAAGCCAAGGTTAAAGCAAAACCCTTCACCAAGCCAGCCCCTAACCAGAATAGTGCAGCGCAGGCGATGACTGTAGTCACGTTGCCGTCTAGAATACTCGAAAAGGCGCGGTAAAAACCAGATTCTACAGAACGATAAAGGGATTTGCCTGCTTGCAATTCTTCCCGCGTCCGCTCAAAAATCAGTACATTTGCGTCTACCGCCATACCAATACTGAGAATAAAACCAGCAATTCCTGGCAAAGTCAAGGTGACACCCAACAAAGCAAAGGTAGCCCAGGTCAACAAAGCGTAGATCAATAGTGCTATATCCGCAATTACTCCTGGTAGTCTATAGTACACCACCATGAATATTAATACTAAAACCAGACCACCAATACCAGCATAGATACTGCTAGTAATACTGTCTTTACCTAAAGTTGCCCCAACAGTACGAATTTCAGCTATTTCCACTGGTACTGGTAAAGCACCACCGCGTAGCTGTACGCCCAAGTCATTTGCTTGTTGTGCGGTAAACCGACCGGTAATCACCGCTGAGCCTCCAGTAATCCCAGTGGCGGCAAATTCTAAACCAACAGTAGGAGCGCTGATTAATTCATTATCGAGAAAAACACCAATACTCCGCCCAGTACCAGCAAGGTTTTTCGTCAGTTGAGCGAAAAGTTCGCCACCCTTTTGGTCGAAGCGAATGGCAACATTCCAATTGTTACCTTGAGTGGGTTCGCCATAGGCATCTTTGAGGTATTTACCGATTAGTGGCGGGTTGGTACTTTCAAACAATTCAACGATCGCTTGATTATTTTTCTTTAAATCTTCTTGATTTTTGGTTATTGCTGCTTTATCGTTGCTTTTTCTTAACTCTTCTTGCTTTACCTTCAATTCAGCTCGCGATGTTTGGAAAGCTAAAAGTTGAGTTTCTGTATTCGGCTTTTGCGTGCGGAATTCTAATTGCGCCGTACCCCCTAGCACCCGTTCGGCTTGCTCTGGGTCGTTAACCCCTGGTAATTGCACCAGTACCTTATCTGTGCCCACTGTTTGGATTACTGGCTCAGAAACACCCAAACCATTAATCCGTCCTTCAACAACTTTCTTCACACCTTCCAATTCTCGTTCGGTGATTTGCGGAATTTCCGCTGATGGTTTCACCTGAATTGTGAGTTGTGAACCTCCCTGCAAATCAAGTCCAAGAGGTATCGGAATAGTAGCAATCACAGCTATTGCAGCGATTACCAGAACTAAAATCAAGATTAATAGCGATTGCTGTCTTTGCATACCATAACTCGCAACTGACAAAGGCTATAATAGCGCTCTTTTAGGCAGTTATGAGTTGAGAGTTAGGAGTTAGGAGTTAGGAGTTAGGAGTTATGAGTTAGGAGTTAGGAGTTGGGAGTTATGAGTTAGGAGTTATGAGTTGGGAGTTATGAGTTGGGAGTTATGAGTTAGGAGTTATGAGTTAGGAGTTATGAGTTATGAGTTGGGAGTTGAGAGTTGGGAGTTATGAGTTATGAGTTATGAGTTGGGAGTTGAGAGTTGGGAGTTATGAGTTATGAGTTATGAGTTGGGAGTTGAGAGTTGGGAGTTATGAGTTATGAGTTGGGAGTTGGGAGTTATGAGTTATGAGTTGGGAGTTGGGAGTCGAAAGTTCGAGTTTGAAGTCAAAACTCAACTTTCAAATTTTTAACTCCTCACTCCTCACTCCTCACTCCTCACTCCTCACTCCTCACTCCTCACTCCTCACTTTTAACTCCTCACTCCTCACTCCTCACTCCTCACTCCTAACTTTTAACTCCTAACTCCCAACTTTTAGACTCGCAACGCTACCATTTTTTCCACAGCTTCTACTATTTGCTCTGGTTGGACAATTGTTAGTCTTTCCAAATTGCCGTTGTAAGGTGTGGGGATATCTTGAGAAGAAAGCCGCAGTACTGGTGCATCCAATTCATCAAATAAGCGATCGTTTATTGAAGCGATGACTTCTGCTCCTATACCCGCAGTTCGCATGGATTCTTCCACAACAATCACTTTATGGGTTTTTCTTACTGATGCACCTATGGTATCAAAATCTAATGGTTTGAGAGATATTAAATCAATAACTTCTGGATCGTATCCTTGTTTTTCAAGAGTTTTTACCGCTTGCAGCACATGATGGCGCATTCTTGAATAAGTAATAATTGTGACATCTTTTCCTTGACGCACAAGTTCTGCCTTATCCAGGGGCAGCAAATATTCTTCTTCTGGTAAGTCTTCTTTCAAGTTGTAAAGTAAAACGTGTTCAAAGAACAATACTGGATTATCATCGCGGATAGCGGATTTGAGCAATCCTTTAGCGTTTCTGGGTGTGGAACAGGCTACAATCTTCAACCCCGGTACTGCTTGGAAGTAGGTTTCTAGACGCTGGGAGTGTTCAGCCCCTAGCTGTCGTCCCACACCTCCGGGGCCGCGAATTACCATCGGAATTTTGAAGTTACCGCCAGAAGTGTAGCGCAGCATTCCAGCGTTATTGGATATTTGATTAAACGCTAGGAGTAAGAAGCCCATATTCATACCTTCGATGATGGGGCGCAACCCAGTCATAGCTGCTCCCACTGCCAAGCCTGTGAAGCTGTTTTCAGCAATGGGGGTGTCTAGAATTCGGAGTTCGCCATACTTTTGGTACAGGTCTTTGGTAACTTTGTAGGAACCGCCGTAGTGTCCTACGTCTTCACCCAGAACAAATACGCTGGAGTCACGCGCCATTTCTTCATCAATGGCTTCACGCAAGGCGTTGAAGAATAGTGTTTCTGCCATTTAGACCTTTAGTACGATTATGGTTTTAGAATTTTATCGTGTGGTTGTGGCAAATACCGTGAGCGATCGCACTGGTTAGAGTTTGGTTTTTCTAAAGGAACCGCCCCTGGCATAAACCCTAAGAATTGCGAAAAAGTTTCTTTGTTGATTGTTTCTGATTTCCAATCTCCTACGCTGTCTGTTTAATTGCTATTTTCCTTCCAAGCAGGAAGTCATCGCCCAGACAACTATATCAAAATTGTTACCCAACTCTACATCTTAAGTAAATATACGGTAGCAAATGTCTCATAAACCAACTATTTAACAGACCAAGGAAGTGCTGATTTTTTGCTCATCAGGTGTGAGAACGTTTATCAATCAAGATCGAAACTTTATCTTTCCAGTAGTGGTAGAAGCAAAATCTTCTCAGGAGCAAAATCAAACATCAAATTTTAACTCCAAAACAGAGGCAAAATTAGTCCCTGATAATCAAATGCCTGACTTATGCTGCGTTCCCATTAGCTTAATATGCCAATACCTGAGAAACATCAAGTTACCAAGACAGCTAACGCACCTTAGACTAGGAGTTGTAAATCAAAAAATCTACATTCCTAAGTTAGATTTTATCAACAATAATCTAGAATTCAGGACTCAGAATTGGTGAATTCAGTATTACTGGGCGATAAGTAGAAGGCAAGAGGCAGAAAGCAGAAGAGAAAAGTCAGTTGCTATCAAGCTTTTAAGCTCTTGTATTTTACATTTCAATTTTACATTTAATTATGTCTACCTATTTAGCGCAGTGCTAGTGAGCCTGCGACCCTCTGAACCTTGCTTTAAAACCGAACTTTTTCTAGTTATGCATTCTGAATTCTGAATTCTGGATTCTGACTCCTGAATTCTGACTCCTGAATTCTGACTCCTGAATTCTGACTCCTGACTCCTGAATTCTCAGCTACAAACTGGTGAATCAGTTACTTGAGGTACTTGAGTATCCGGAAAGCGTCTCGGTCTACCTGGTTTGCGTTTATGCCGCTGATTAATTGATTTTTCGCTTGCAGCTGCCAATTCTTCGGGTGTACATTTGAACAGGCGCAAAGCATCTAAATATTTTTTTGGTGTCATCGTGGGTTCAGTACGCCCAGCTTCCCAGTTGCGAACACTAGTTTCACTGATTGCAAGCCTGAAGGCCACCTCCGCACGGCTAAGACCAGCACGCTCTCTCAGGACTTGCATATCCATATTTCATGCTCCCCTCGAAAATATTGAAACCTTTTATTAAATCAATTGACATTTGATGGCAATTGAGCAAAATTTATTAACTATCTTCTTTTATAAGCGATCGCGTCTCCCTCTTGCAAACAAGGGAATCCCTGATTTGTGTGCAATGGCGTAGATAATATACAAATACAAAAATCTCACGCCCGAAGACCAAAACACAAAAAACTTTGTGCCTCTGCGTGAGATTTTTAAATTCTGACTCAATTGCCTACCTTACTTTAACCATCGCGCCGCATCTTTAGCATGATAAGTCAAAATCAGATCTGCTCCAGCGCGTTTAAACCCAGTTAAAGTTTCCAAAACTACACGCTCTTCATCAACCCAACCATTGAGAGCCGCAGCTTTAATCATCGAATACTCACCAGAAACATTGTAAGCTGCAACTGGTAAATTACTTGCTTCCTTCACCCGCCAGATAATATCCATGTATGCCAAGGCTGGCTTAACCATCAGCATATCAGCACCTTCGGCAATATCCAATTCAATTTCTTTAATTGCTTCACGACTGTTACCTGGATCCATTTGATAAGTTCTTCTGTCTCCAAATTGCGGCGTCGAGTCTGCTGCATCCCTAAAGGGGCCATAATAAGCCGAAGCGTATTTAGCAGCATAAGACAAAATCGGTGTGTCTTGGAAGCCAGCTTCATCCAAACCTTGACGAATTGCTTGCACAAAACCATCCATCATCCCAGAAGGCGCAATGATATCCGCACCAGCATTTACTTGAGAAACTGCTGTTTTTTTCAACAATTCCAAAGTAGGGTCATTTAAAACCCTTCCTGTCAAATCACCAACTTGCAAATAACCGCAATGTCCATGACTGGTATACTCACACAAGCAAGTATCAACAACTACAATCAAATCTGGTACTGCTGCTTTGACAGCAGTTGCAGCTTTTTGGACAATACCGCAATCATGCCAAGCGCCAGTAGCATCTACATCCTTGTCAGCGGGAATACCAAATAGAATGATGGCAGGAATTCCTAAGTCATAAACCTCTTTCGCTTCTTCGACAATTTTATCTACCGAAAGCTGGTAGACTCCGGGCATGGATTTTACCTCGTTAGCAATTCCTTCACCCGGTACTGCAAATAGTGGGTAAATGAAATCACTTGTTGTCAAAACTGTTTCACGAACCATCCGGCGCAGTTGTGGATGGGTACGCAGGCGGCGGGGGCGATGTATAGGAAACATAAAGTTTGATGAAGAAAAACAACGCAATGGACACAAAACAAAGCGTCACAAAAGCAGGGGAAAAGTTTCCTGCCATCAGACAAACTACAAAAAGTGCTTAACTGACATTTGCCCTACTTGGATCAATTTGTAGGGCAATTTTGTATTTTACAGCTTACTTGACATCTATCCGACAAGTTAGAAAAACGATATAAAAATTGAGAATAGGCATTGGGCATTGGGCATTGGGCATTGTATTTATAAACAATAAACAATTCACACTTGAAAATTGTCAGACTTTCTGTTGGTCAAATTCTAACTATCAGCTGTGTATAAAATAGTAGACCAACAGCAATATAAAAATAACCAACAAAATTACCAATGCCCTATCCCCTATGCCCCATACCCATACACACAATTGATGCTAAAAAACTCGTAAAATAAAGGGATAGCGAAAGGGTGTATCAGGATTGCTAAAAACTTTAGTAATTGCCCAAATCGTTAGTCCCCAATGCAACAAATAGCCAAGAGCTGCTAGCGGCCCCAATAATAATAGTGGTAACACCAGCCAACCAAATAGAAAAAACAACGCTCCTAGAATCGCTCCGTAGAACCAGACATTAAAGTGGAAATTGATGGATTCTTTGGCGTTTTCTTTAACAACAGGATCGTCAGATACGAACAGTACGGCAATAGGTATACCGACAGATACAACAGCAGTGCTGAAAAAAATGGCTCCATGAGACAAGGCAGATAAAAGCTTTCGCTTGTCTGTGTCGTACATTCCTTTCTCCTAAATTTAGTCAGATTATTGGTTATATTACGACCCGATCGCGACCATCGTTGTCTTAAGATTAAAAGACTTGCCAAAGTCGAAAAAAATTAAGTTAACTTACAAACAAATACAGTTATGTCAATTGAACTTGAGTCTGAACTCGATCGCGCAGTGGAACTTCGTCGCAACTTTGCAATTATATCTCACCCTGATGCAGGTAAAACGACCCTCACAGAAAAGCTACTCCTTTATGGGGGTGCAATTCACGAAGCTGGGGCTGTGAAGGCGCGACGGGCACAACGCAAGGCCACGTCAGACTGGATGGCTATGGAACAACAACGCGGTATTTCCATTACTTCCACAGTGTTGCAATTTTCCTACCAAAACTGCCAAATAAATTTATTAGATACACCAGGACACCAAGATTTCAGTGAAGATACTTACCGCACCCTTGCTGCGGCTGATAACGCAGTGATGCTGATTGATGTGGCAAAAGGTTTGGAACCGCAAACCCGCAAATTATTTGAAGTGTGTAAGCTGCGCGGTATCCCAATTTTTACATTTGTCAACAAGCTCGATCGCCCAGGAAGAGAACCTCTAGAACTTTTGGATGAAATTGAGCAAGAATTAAAGTTACAAACCTACGCGGTAAACTGGCCCATTGGCATGGGCGATCGCTTTAAAGGTGTTTTTGACCGACACAAGCAACAAATTCACTTATTTGAGCGCAGCGCCCACGGTAGCCGAGAGGCCCGTGATACGATAGTTGAATTAGGCGATCGGAGAATAGAAGAGCTACTAGAACAAGACTTGTACTATCAACTGAAAAACGATCTAGAACTGTTAGAAGGAGTTGGCCCAGAGCTAGATTTACAGTTGGTACATGATGGCAAAATGACGCCAGTGTTCTTTGGTAGCGCCATGACAAACTTTGGGGTAGAGTTATTCCTCAAGTACTTCCTAGACTATGCCCTCAAACCCGGTTCCCACAACAGCACTGTTGGCGAAGTTCCCCCCACATACCCAGAATTTTCTGGGTTTGTGTTCAAACTGCAAGCAAACATGGATCCGAAACACCGCGATCGCGTCGCCTTTGTCCGGGTCTGCACTGGTAAGTTTGAAAAAGATATGATGGTGAATCACGCTCGTACCGGTAAACTCGTCCGTCTCTCCCGTCCGCAAAAACTCTTTGCTCAGGAGAGAGAATCCATTGATGAAGCTTATCCTGGCGATGTGATTGGTTTAAACAATCCCGGTGTTTTTGCCATCGGGGATACAATTTACACGGGGCAAAAGCTCGAATATGAAGGAATTCCGTATTTTTCGCCGGAACTGTTTGCAACTCTGAGGAACCCCAACCCCTCGAAGTTTAAGCAATTCCAAAAAGGCGTTGCGGAATTGCGCGAAGAAGGTGCCGTGCAAATTATGTATTCAACTGATGAAGCCAAGCGCGATCCAATTTTAGCGGCGGTGGGTCAGTTGCAATTTGAAGTGGTGCAGTTTCGTTTACAAAACGAGTATGGTGTAGAAACCATACTAGATTTATTACCCTACAGTGTTGCCCGTTGGGTTGAAGGTGGTTGGGAAGCATTAAATAAAGTGGGACGTTTATTCAACACCACTACAGTCAAAGATAGTATGGGACGCCCAGTGTTACTATTTCGCAATGAATGGAATTGCCAACAGTTACAGGGTGACCATCCAGAGTTGAAATTAAGCGCGATCGCCCCAGTATTTTCTAGTCAACAACCAGTGGAGGAATGAAGAAGAATTCAGAATTCAGGAGTCAGAATTCAGGAGTCAGAATTCAGGATTCAGAATGAATCAGCGAAAAATCACAACGTAGGCTTCCTGCAATCTGAACTTTTCAACAAAGTTGGAGTTCTATTCCTGTGCTGATTGAAGACAGTCAAATTGAAAATTTGATGGGGGGTCTTAAACTCACTTAATGCATCCACCAGTAGTACAGAATTGAATTCTGAATTCTCAGCTCAGAATCCTGAATTCTGAATTCTGAATTCTGAATTCTGAGTTCTGAGTTCTGAGTTCTGAATGTTTGACTTACAAGAGATTGGAGTTCCAGAATCTGTATGCCTTCACATGCCAAATCGTCTTTGGAGGCTGGTTTAGTTGCCCTCAAGCAGGGAAATTATCAAACAGCGATCGCTCACTTAGAACCTCTTGCTAGCAGTGACAGTAATGCCACGGCTAACTTACAAGCAAGGGTGGGTTTAGTGATGGCTTATGCCCGCACTGGCGAAGTCTCTAAAGCGATCGCCTTTTCCGAAAACCTCATTGAGAGTAACAATCCGCAAGTTCAAGAGTGGGCAAAACGCGCTCTCGAACATTTGACAAAACGTCAAAAACCTGAACCAGAATCAAAAAATGTCGAAACTGGATTTGTTGCTTTTGAAAATTCAACCCCCTCTACTCCGAAATCAGAGGAGAAGCCAAAAGAAGAAGTAACAGCAACCAAAAACCAGGACATTCCCCAAATGGTGCCATTAGCTAAACCAAAAGCTAGTGTCATACCGCCACCTCCACCGCCGCCTGTTAATCACGGTTTCATGGGTTCCGTCACCCGCACCCAAGCCAAACTATTCGGGGTTATTTATTGGCGACAAGCACAACGCGCTAAGGCATGGCAACCTTTACGCAAGCCGAAATTAATTCCCTTGCGGCTGCTGGGTGCGGGAACATTTATCGCTTTGTTTTGGGTGATGCGGGAAATTTTGAAGTTAATGTTGGCATCCATCAACCATGCTTTAGTAAAGCTCCCCTATGCAGAACCATTGCAGGTTTTATACAATGACCCTACACGGTTTTTGCTAGTCACCTTGGTGGTTTTAATGGCGGCATCACCTTGGTTGCTGGATTTGCTACTGGCAAACTTCTACGGTCAACGAGAACTTACCAAAGATGTATTGAATGCCCATAGTCGTGAAGCGGTTCGGGTGTTACAACGTTGTTGTCAACAAAGGCATTGGCCTTTTCCCAAACTGCGAATTTTGCCAATAGCTGCGCCGATTATTCTTACTTACGGTAGCTTACCACGAAACGGGAGAATAGTAGTCAGTAAAGGACTGTTAGAACAACTAACAGATGACGAAATTGCCGTTGTTTGCGCCACCCAGCTAGGGCACATTGCTCACTGGGATTTTGTTGTTATGTCTTTGGTGTTGCTGGTGACGCTACCGATTTATCAGGTATACGAACAAATATCAAAGTTGGGTGACAAAATATCAGGAAAAATTTGGCGCACTCCTGTGACAATTGTGGCTAGTTTGATTTATGGAGTTTGGTGTTTGCTGACTGGGACTGCATTGTGGTTGTCGCGGTTGCGGCTTTATTATAGCGATCGCACCGCAGCCGAAATTACTGGAAATCCCAATGCTTTGATTCGTGGCTTGTTGAAAATTGCCATTGGAATTGCAACTGATATCGAAAAACAAGAACACACTAGTTACCAGTTGGAAAGCTTAAATCTCGTCGCACCGATGGGCTATCAACAAAGTCTTTCTCTAGGCACAATTGCTAGTCATCTTTCTTTTGAATCTTTTTTGAGATGGGATATTGTCAATCCCTATCGGCGATGGTTTACGATTAATAATAGCCATCCTTTGGTGGGCGATCGCATCGAACGCCTTTGCCAAATAGCCCGTCACTGGCATTTAGACACCGAATTACATTTTCCCAGCGAACCACAATTAAAAGTTAAACGTCAGTCTTTTTTATTGCAAGTCGCTCCTTGGTTAGGAATCCCCCTTGGATTTCTGTTTGCAGGTTTGGTATGGCTAGCATGGCAATTAGCATTCGCACTTAAGTTTTTAAATCTCAAGTGGATTTATGAGGATTGGTCTTTCATTACAGGCTGTGTTTTGATTGGTTTTAGCATCGGGACAGTGATTAGAATTAATTCTTTTTTTCCCGATATTAAGCCCCACACTGTACAAACTGATGACTGTCTGCCCAATTTGTTAGCTGATGCCTCTACTTTACCCATTGACAGCATCAGCGTGCGTCTTGTAGGCAAATTGTTAGGTCGTCAAGGCACTGACAACTCCTTAGCCCAAGATTTAATATTACAATCAAGCGCGGGTCTAGTGAAATTACATCATGTTTCCTGGCTAGGACAGTCACTCAATCACCAGGATTTGATTGGTCGGCAAATTATCGTCACAGGTTGGTTCCGGCGAGGAGCAACACCTTGGATCGATATCCAAACCCTAGAAACTCAAAGTGGTAAAACCATTCATAGCCCTCATCCCATTTGGTCTACTGCTTTAGCAGTTGCAGCCCAAGCTTGGGGTGCGTATGTTTTTCTCACTGGTTAGTCATTAGTTATTAGTCATTGGTCATTTGCTTTGGACAACTGGCAAAGGACAAAGGACAAGCGATCGAGCAAAATGTAAACAATTGTTGCAGGTTTTCTAGAAAAGTGTTACATTTATTTACACAAACAATAGCAGCCGAAATAACTCAGTTTCATCGCTTTGTGATGAATTCGGATGCTTTTTCCCCCTCTATATCAGATTTATCCTCCCAACACAGCAGCAAATCAACCAGCCACTGGCTGGTTTTTGTTTCCAAAAATCTCGCCTTGAATAAAAAATGTGTTTTATGCTACGATGCGGTAATACTAAAGTCGAAAATGTGTGCGCTAAACTAGCTAGGTAGAAAATACCGTGGTAATGTAAAGGATGGTATTTTGTTCTGCGAAAAACACGATTGAAGAAAGCGTGTACTTTGGCAGACAGTAGGCTATTAAATTTACAACTCTTAGAATTAAGGTGTTATTAGCTCATCGTAGTGTGGGCCTTTGGATTAAATAAGCTTGATCCCAACGAAAAACTGTATTGTATAGGTTGATAGTTTGGAGCAAAAAATTGGTTGGTGGCAGTCTTTCTTAATAGCATCTATTTTAAAAGCCAAAGCCAAGTGATGGTTTTCTCACCTTGCCATGTTCATTAATTTCTGGAGGTATAGTTCATGTCCGTTCGCCTATATATAGGTAATTTGCCCAAAGAAGAAATCGATCGTCAAGATCTACAAGCAGTGTTCGCAGCTGAAGGTGATGCTGTAACTACTAAATTAATCAAAGACCGGAAAACCGGCAAATGCCGTGGTTTTGGTTTTCTGACGGTGAACAATGACGAACAAGCTGACCAAATAATAGAAAAATATAACGGTCAGATGTTTAAAGACACTCCCATAAAGTTAGAGAAGGCGTTACCTCGTACAAAGGGTGAGGAAGGCGAGGAGCAAGCTCCTAAAGCAGCTAGCGTTGCTAGTAGCAACCCGACTCCTAGTGTTAACAAAGAAGGTAGTCGTCGCGATAAAGGTTCTAAGAAATCTCGTCGTGGCGGTGGTGGTAGTAGTTCCCGTGAAACCACCACAAGCACGGAATCAGACGCTATTCGTCCAGATCCCCGTTGGGCTTCCGAATTAGAAAAGCTCAAGCAGATGCTAGCTGCACAAACTACAAATTAATCCTAAAGGGAGAAGAATTAAAAATTAAAAATCAGAATTACTTTCTTGATTTTTAATTTTTAATTGTTGATAGCTAGTTGCAGGTATTTTTCTAACTTTTATGTGCAAGGCCTACTTTCAGCTTGCCTTTTGAATTTTACTCAAACCACTAATTACAGTTTTGATTTGTACCAAAGCAAGCAAAACAAAACACGGCCACTGTTTTGTGAATTTTGAAGTTGGATCGAGAATTCAGTAAGTCAATCTTAAAAAAGGTAAGTAAGATAGACTCTTTGCCATTACTCCGCTACACTACATTCCCTTCGTAATCACATTTAATGTTTAATTGGCTTAAACTACTTAGAAATTAACGCATATAAGCATTTTTAATTGGGCTTATGCCAAGCCTAACCCAAAAATTTTTATTTTCCAGAACTCCAAAAAATAAACAACTACTTCAAGTGGTTGACTTATCAATGTCAACCGTCAGCCATCGACAGTAGCAATTGCCTTATATCTTAAGATATCTTGCTACAAGCCAAAAGTGTAATATCTTAGCATATATTCTCCATCTCAATCTTTCACACAACAAAAGGCATAGATAAAAACTCCTTCAGTGGGTAAAACTGGAGGAGTTAAATTTTTAGCAGTCTTTTCCTACATCACTACTCAGCGTTGGGGTTAAAACAAGGCTAGCAACGGTGTATGATTCCTAATTTTTGGGTATTTTTGCTTAAAATTTTGAGATATTTGCGAATTTAGAATCAAGTTTTATTTGTGGTTAATAGCAAAAATTACTGATTATAAAAAATACATAATTTAAACTTATCTTAATTTGTAGTTAAAGTTAAATGTATTCAAATCAAAGGAATTAGGTATCAAAACTGGATAGTTAGAT
>NZ_JACKZU010000259.1:0-11726 GCF_014222165.1 Nostoc sp. 2RC | reverse complement strand
CAGCGTTAGCGACGAAGGAGCGTCACCCCGAAGGGGTTAAAGGGTAAGGGTTAAAGGTTTTTTCTTTCCCTTTTCCCTTTTCCCCTTTCCCTTTCCCCCAAAACCCGACAAGTATTGGGGAGCGGCCCCCCCTGCTTCTTCCCAATGCCCCCATGCCCCATGCCCTATGCCCAATCCAAAATCCAAAATTGATATGCTCCCCGTCATCTCCATCCAAAATCTCGACCACTACTTTGGTCATAGCTCACTTCGCAAGCAAGTTTTATGTCATATCAACTTAGAGATTAACGCCGGTGAAATTGTGATCATGACCGGGCCATCTGGTTCTGGAAAAACTACTCTGCTAACCTTAGTGGGTGGCTTGCGTTCTACCCAATCTGGTAGTTTGCGGGTGTTGGGGCAAGAACTTTGTGGTGCTAGTGCCCAAGAATTAGTGCAGGTACGACGCCATAACGGCTACATTTTCCAAGCACATAATTTGCATCGCAGTTTGACAGCATTGCAAAACGTGAAAATGGCTTTGGAATTGCATGGACATATTGGATTAAAAAATATGCGAACTCGCTCAGCCCAGATGCTAGAGCAAGTAGGATTGGGCAAGCACTGGCATTACTATCCCGATCAACTCTCTGGGGGACAAAAACAAAGAGTAGCCATCGCCCGCGCCTTAGTCAGTCATCCCCAAATTATCCTAGCCGATGAACCCACCGCCGCCCTTGACAGTCAATCGGGAAGAGACGTGGTTAACCTCATGCAAAAACTCGCAAAAGAACAAGGCTGTAGCATTTTGATGGTTACTCATGACAACCGCATTCTAGATATTGCCGATCGCATAGTTCGTATGGAAGATGGTAAACTCGACTCGAAATTACAACTATCAGCCTGGAGCTAATCACCTTAGCACTTACGCATGGTACAAAAATTAAGGGTTTTGGCTGGGCATCGGCCAACAAGAGTGCAAAAAGCAATTGATTGCACTCTTACTCCATGAGCTGCGCTCACAAGGAACAATAAAAATCAATCTTCTCATGCCCAATGCCCAATGCCCAAGAACCTGAGTACTTCTAAGTAAAGATATACCAGTAATTTTACTTAAGTTATTAATATTTTCCCAATACACAAAAAATCTGTTATCACTATGTAAATGGAGATTAGAATTTACACAATAAATTGAACTAGCTTTGTGTAAAATCCTAATCGCGTTAATTTTTTGGATGGTTTCTGGTACTTTTACTGTGATTTAGCTGATTTTGCTCATTTCTTTAGAGCAACTTTGACCTGAAAGTATAGTATTTAGTGTCCAGTTGAAGAAGTGTCCAGTTGATTAGCAGATTTTATTCCAGTACCATTATGTAGTGACTTTAACCATAAAAAGTTTCTTTTGTTGCTTAACAAATGATTCCTATGGCAAGCCACTAAAGCAGTTTTAGCATCAAGCAAGTGGAATTTTACCAACAATTACAATGTCATACACCTTAGTTATTACAATTAATATAAATTTACAAATTAAGCTGACAAATTATTTTCCGTTACCAAGTTTTGGCTGTTGACTTAATTTCCATAAATGCCTAGAGTATTTGCCAAACAAAATTTATGGCTTTCAACAACATCAGCTGTCAAAAGAAAATCCTAGTAGTAATAAACTAGTTTATTTTCCCACACAAGCAAAGGGTTTATGGTAGTTCTATGATTACTAAGAATCGTACTAGCAATTCAAAGAAAAATTTGCTCAGCTTGAATATCAAAAAATTGACGCCTAATGACCCTGGAATAAATTTGCTCAAGGGAATTTTTGCTGTTCTCTCCATTACCTGGGCGTTGCCTGTAGATGCTTTGCAAGTAAAAGTGACTCCAACTAATCCCAAATTAGGGGATACACTTTCAGTGGAAATTAATTTAGATAATCCGGAGAATGGTATAAATCCAGCAGTAACTATTGGTAAAAATACTTATCCAGCCTTTGAAATTGCACCGAATCAGTATCGAGCTTTTATTCCTACAACTCCCTTGGAAAAAGCTGGAACTAGATCGCTTCAGGTGACAGGAGATGGTCAGGTGCAAAACTTGGCTGTGAATGTGCAAAATCGCAAGTTCCCCATACAACGGATTAATTTGCCACCAGGCAAAGCTGGAGTGGAAGCTACAGAGTATGAACTTAAACGCGTAGCAGCTTTTAAAGCATTACAAACACCAGAAAAATATTGGAATGGAGTATTTCTGAGGCCAAATGCAGGGCGGATGAGTACAACCTATGGTGTACGTCGCTACTATAATGGTAAATTTGCAGAGGACTACTATCATCGTGGCCTTGACTACGCTGGTGCTGCCGGTTCAGCCGTAATTGCTCCAGCCGCTGGGCGAGTTGCTTTGGTAGGTAGGGTATCCCAAGGATTTCGGGTTCACGGTAACGTAGTTGGCATTGACCACGGCCAGGGAGTAAGTAGTATTTTCATGCACCTCAGTCGTATTAACGTTAAAGAAGGTGATTTTGTCAAAGCTGGTCAACTCATCGGCGCAGTAGGATCGACGGGTGCTTCTACTGGGCCACATTTGCACTGGGGTTTATATGTCAACGGGTTATCTGTAGATCCAACACCTTGGCGCACTAAGGTTGTGAAATAGTAGAGGCGGAATTGATAGCGTCTGTGTATAATTTGGATATTTTTGCCCAAAGTAAGCAAAATCAATTGAATTGATACCGTCCCTACCTTCCTTGGCTAACATAAATGATGATAAGTGTTATGAGTATTGAAAAAATTGTAGAACAAGCTCTCCAGGATGGTTATTTGACACCAGCAATGGAAGCAGAAGTCGGTAGAATTTGTGACAACGCTTCGGAACTCTCTATTGAAGAGTATATGGCGCTCGATCGCCTAATGGGTGCGCTATTAACTGGTGAGGTAGTGGCGGTACCTCGAAAACAATTCATTAACGTTATGGAAGAATTGGTACTTACAGAAGCGATCGCCAGAGTCGCTGAAATTGAGGCCACTAGTGAAAGTTCCCTAGATGTTGGTGATATTGCAGCCTACGCTCTCAATCGGCTACCACCGTTGTATGCAACTACAGAAGAAGGCGCTAACTATCAGCGCCAACGCGCTCAAGCAGAACTGCAAGAACTCATTTCTCAGCAAGTGAATGAAGCGATCGGTCGTTACCTAGATCGGCCTAATTTCTTCCCAGAACGGCAAGCCTTGGGTAAAAGTACTGGTAATGAAGTTCTTGACCAAGTTGGCGCTTTACTTAGACAATATGCACCCAATTTTGAGCAAAAATTATAAATTTAAGGATATTGGGCATTGGGCATGAGGCATGAGATGAGGGAGACAACGCAGAAAGATTGCTAGCCTTCCTTGTCTCCCTTGTCTCCCTTGTACCCTTGTCTTCTTCCCATCCCCAATGCCCGATTCATTCACGCACTACCACAGTTGTTCCTAAACCCACTTGCTCGTATAACAATCTGACATCAGAATTACGCATTCTCAAGCAACCGTGAGATACAGCCGTTCCTAGCAGGTCAACATCTGGTGTACCATGAAAGCCAATTTCATTCCGTCCATCTGACCAAAAGCCAATCCATCTGTCTCCCAAAGGGCTATTTGTACCTGCCTCAAATACTTTACCTGTAATCGGGTGACGCCACACTGGAAAGTGTCGCATATGCATGACTTTAAAAGAACCCGTCGGTGTTTCCCAACCTTTTTTACCTATAGCTATTGGATAGCTAGCTATTACATCATCTCCTACGTATACGTAGGTACGGTGATCGCTTAAATCAACCACCACTTTGGTTTTGCCAGATATTATTTTATTGGTTGGTACTTGTTGGGCTGAAGCTTGAGGCCATAAAGCTTTAGGCCAACTGTCCACAATTGGATTTTGTTTTTCTGCTTGTACCACTACCCTTGTCTGAGTAGGGGTTTGTACGGGATTAGCTATATTTTCCTGAATTTTAGGCGGTTGAGTTTTGGGCGGCGTTGTAGGAGATTTTAACTGAGAAACTTTTGGCTTAATTGCTTTAGCTAAATTTTTCTTAATTTTTTTCGACTTAGTTTGAGCTTTGAGCTTAGCAGACTGATTAATTGTCGCTTTAGCTACATTCTTTTTAATTTTTTTCGACTGAGAACTAGACCCAACAGCTGAAGACTTTGATGTTGACTTTTTCTCAACAGTTGAGCCTTGGGTGTTTTCTACGGGAGTTACAGATGCACCTAGCGCAACTTGTCCTAAACTCACCTGTGAGAAATTCTTATAGGCTTCCTCTGGGCGGCTTTCTTGAGAGTTATTTAGGCTAGAACCTTGCCGCATCGAAGTAGATGCAGACTTTTCAAACTGTCGTTGTGCTGTAGTAATGCGCCAATGCACAGCTAAAGACAAAAATGCTGTGCCAAAACAAAGCAACATTACCATACGCCCTACAGATTCATTTTTTACCATTGCTATTGCCTATTGTTTATCCCTGACGTATCCAACTGAAGAATTAAATGGGTTCATTATCCGATCGCTAAAAATTTATCAATACTTATCACTTCTGATATAAATCTGCCAACATCTCTGGGCAAACTAAGGCCATACGCGTCCCAACAGCAAAAATCCAACAGAGGAATCTCATTCCTCCAAACTTCAGGAGGCCGTAAGCCTCTAGTCGGACTTTGTTGTGCAACTTTGGAAATGCAGCAATCAATTATTAATGGTGTGGGTGGGAGAAAAACTATGTTTGAAAAATTATTGCTGGCAGTCACGATTACATTTTCCCTCAATTTCTTTTTTCAAGTTCACTTACCAGAAGAAAATAGCACTGGTGCTAGTTACGGGGTACAACCAGAACAATCAGCAACTATTCTGGTAAGAAAATCAAAAAAATAAACTACCATTATTACCACCAGAGCAACCCAACTTCTAGAAATTATTGCCTAAATTTTTAAGGTATCAAGAAGTTAGAATTACAAAATTTTCATCTTCATCCTTATAACCAAATTTAATTATCTCGATCAAGCGTATATACCCAGTTGCTAAAAGTAACAAAATGTGCGTAGATTCAGATGCCTTTGTTAGTTGATGGGTAAAACAGAAACATCCAAGTAGTATAAGGAGAAATAGGTTCTTTTGACTGCTATCAATTTAGCCAAACTTGTGTGCCTCAGTGTTCCAGTCATAAATCCGTCACCTTAGCAAGGAACTTGTGTCGTATTAGCAGGTCTAATAGAAAGGGATGATTTAGAGCCAGTACGATCTATGAGTCAGTCGATTACTGTATCCTGGTCAACTGTTGATGCAAAGTATCCAGAAGCATCAGTGCAAGTTGACAAACTTCCTAACCACGATTTAATTTTGCGTTGTCAAGCTGGACTGCGCCCGGATCGTGCTGCGTTTGCAGAACTATTGCGCCGCTATCAAACCCAAGTAGATAGAGTCTTGTACCATTTAGCTCCAGATTGGCCTGACAGGGCTGATTTGGCTCAAGAAGTTTGGATTCGAGTGTATCGGAATATTAACCGCTTACAAGAGCCTGCTAAATTCCGCGGCTGGTTAAGCCGCATCGCGACTAATTTATTTTACGATGAGTTGCGGAAACGCAAGCGGATTGTGAGTCCTTTGTCACTCGATGCTCCCCGTTCAGTAGAGGATGGCGAGATGGATTGGGAAATTGCTGGTGATACCCCAGGGCCTGAAGAGGAACTGACAACTAGAGAGTTTTACGAACAATTACGGGAAGCGATCGCGGATTTACCAGAGGTATTTCGTACTACTATCGTCCTGAGAGAAATTGAAGGCATGGCATACGAAGAAATTGCTGAAATTACTGGAGTTTCCTTGGGAACTGTCAAATCAAGAATCGCCAGAGCCAGATCCAGATTGCAAGCTCAGTTACAAAACTATCTAGACTCCTAATTTACAGTATTTTGCTTCTGTCAAATGGCAGAATTTAAGCAATGATTAATAATTGCTCCAAAGATGTAGATTACTTCCGCCGTTAGGAGGAAAATTGAGTAATTTTCCCGAATTATTGGTTCTCTTTACCCGTGTATGAATTGGTAATAATGTTAAGATGACTACTGATTCTCAGTTTGATGATCGTTCCCACTTACAACTTCCTGAAGATTTGTCAGATGGAATGGTTGAGTATACCAATGAATCAACGGGTTTTATGGATATGGTGAAGCGCGATCGCTTCGAGTTATTAAGTGCTTATCTCGATGGTGAAGTCACAGCTGCCGAACGCAGGCAAGTGGAAGAATGGTTGGCCAAAGATCCTTCAGTTCAATGCTTGTATGCCCGACTGTTAAAGCTGAGGCAAGGCTTACGAACTATGCCAGTGCCCACAGCCCAACAGTCGCCAGAAGTAACAGCCGAACAAGTATTGACACGTTTGCGCCGACGTTCTCGTTTTAACTGGATGGTTGGAAGCGCCGCCGCCGCAGCTTGTTTAATTGGTGCAGTGTCTGGCTTAGTACCCGGTAGTGGTTCGAGAACACCGCAACTGGCACAACGACCACAAATACAGCCAGTACAAACATCCTCTGCATCTGTAGTACCTCCTTCCTCGCTAATGGTGGGATTAAACAACCCGGTAATTGAAATTCCTAAAGCAGCAGTAGCTTCTCCAGAAAATTCAATTTATCAGGTACCGCCACAACGCCGGGATTCCACAGATGACATAAATTAATTAATCACAAACTTAAAACTTAATAGATAATAACTTTATTTTCGAGTTATACCAGAGCCAGTCCACCAACCGTCGGGTTGGTGGATGCCTGCGAACTGGTTAACTCGCTCTAAACTCATTAAGTAAACCCAAGCCCAACCGAGAGAAAGCCACTCTTCCTGATAAACCTCGATAGTTTTTCGGCTGTAAAGGTTTTCTGAATCTTGTCTAGCAGGGTGGTAATCCTCTAACGCATCTAACTGCTTTAAAATACCTGGGTTGGTAAAAGAAAGTAAATATCCGTGGACTTGGTTATCTCCTGGCGTCATGGCTGGATAGCCCATTGGCAAAGCAAACAATTCGCCTTTGACAAAAGCTTTTTTGGCATCTACAACTTTGCCAGCACAAAATCTTTTATAGTTAGCTTCACCTGGTTTGAGAGTGCCGTAAACAAAAACCTGCACCAAATCAGAAAATTTTATATTTGATTCCAACATCGCCTATTTTCAGCATCTGATTTCTTTGCCTACCATCTACAATATGGAGGCATATACGATAACAGATATAGTAGGAGATTTTTTGGTGGATTCCCGATACAACCCCGCAGCGATTGAGGAAAAATGGCAAAAAACATGGACAGAACTGGGCTTAGACCGAACACCGACAGCTAGCAACAAGCCAAAATTCTACGCTTTGTCCATGTTTCCCTATCCATCGGGCAGCTTACACATGGGTCACGTCCGTAATTACACGATTACTGACGTAATTGCCCGCCTCAAGCGAATGCAAGGGTATCGGGTAATACACCCAATGGGTTGGGATGCCTTTGGTTTGCCAGCAGAAAACGCTGCCATTGACCGTGGTGTACCGCCAGCAAAATGGACTTATCAGAATATTACCCAGATGCGGCAACAATTACAGCGTCTTGGTTTGTCCATTGACTGGGAATGCGAACTCGCCACCTGTTCGCCAGATTATTACAAGTGGACGCAATGGATTTTCTTGCAGTTTTTACAAGCGGGTTTAGCTTACCAAAAAGAAGCGGCGGTAAACTGGGATCCCATTGACCAGACTGTACTGGCAAACGAACAAGTCGATAATGAAGGACGTTCTTGGCGCAGTGGGGCAATAGTTGAACGTAAATTGTTGCGCCAGTGGTTTTTTAAAATTACTGACTATGCCGAAGAATTACTCAATGATTTGGATAAGTTGACTGGTTGGCCGGAACGTGTGAAATTAATGCAGGCGAACTGGATTGGCAAATCCACAGGTGCTTACTTGGAATTTCCCATTGTTGGCTTAGATGAAAAAATTGCTGTCTATACCACACGCCCAGATACCGTTTTTGGCGTGAGTTACGTGGTGTTAGCACCAGAACATCCTTTAACAAAGCGGGTCACCACCAAAGAACAACAAGCAACGGTAGAAACCTTTATTAAAGAGATTTCTCATCAAAGCGAGTTGGAACGTACCGCTGAAGATAAACCTAAGCGGGGTGTTCCCACAGGTGGTAAGGCAATTAACCCATTTACAGGGGAAGAAGTACCCATTTGGATTGCTGACTACGTGCTGTATGAGTATGGTACAGGGGCAGTCATGGGTGTACCTGCACACGATGTCCGGGATTTTAAGTTTGCCCAAAGCTATGATTTGCCCATTGATTTTGTTATTGCTTCCCCAAATGATGTTGCAGGTTTTGACTTAACTCCCACATCAGAGACGGATGAAGTTACACAACTCGTGCAAATTGAATATAACCAGGCATACACTGAACCAGGAATTTTAATTAATTCCGGTGCTTTTACTGGTATGGCTTCCACAGAGGCTAAACAGGCGATGGTGGAATATGCCGAACAACAAGGTTTCGGAAAAGCGCGGGTGCAATATCGACTGCGTGATTGGTTGATTTCCCGCCAGCGATACTGGGGCGCACCAATACCTGTAATTCACTGTCCCAATTGTGGGATAGTACCAGTGCCCGACAAAGATTTGCCAGTACAGTTACCAGAAGAGGTGGAATTTACTGGACGTGGTGGTTCTCCTTTGGCGCAATTGGAAAGCTGGGTAAATGTGCCTTGTCCGACTTGTGGTACTCCGGCGAAGCGGGAAACTGACACTATGGATACTTTTATTGATTCCTCGTGGTATTTCTTGCGGTTTCCAGATGCTAAGAACGAACAACAGGTTTTTGATTCTAGTAAAATCAATGACTGGATGCCAGTGGATCAGTACGTAGGTGGAATTGAACACGCAATTTTACATTTGTTGTATTCGCGCTTCTTTACTAAGGTATTGCGGGATAGAGGCTTGTTGAATTTTGACGAACCCTTTCAACGCCTGTTAACTCAAGGTATGGTGCAGGGTTTAACTTACACAAATCCTAATAAGAGTGGTAAAGATAAGTGGGTTCCCTTTAATCTTGTAGATCCAGCCGATCCACGAGATCCTAAGACAGGTGAACCACTGCAACTCGTTTACGCCACCATGTCTAAATCCAAGGGTAACGGTGTAGCGCCAGAAGATGTCATTTCCAAGTACGGTGTAGACACAGCGCGGATGTTCATTTTGTTCAAAGCGCCGCCAGAAAAAGATTTGGAATGGGATGAAGCCGATGTCGAAGGACAATTCCGCTTTTTAAATCGGGTTTGGCGTTTGGTGACAGATTATGTTGCTGCTGGGGTATCTAATAAAAAAGCCGAAGTTTCTGATTTGAGTAAGACAGAAAAGGAATTGCGGCGGGCAATTCATACTGCTATTCAAGCGGTGACGGAAGACGTGGAAGACGAATATCAATTCAACACAGCTGTTTCAGAATTGATGAAGTTGAGTAATGCTCTAACTGATGCCAGCTGCAAAAATTCACCAATTTATGCAGAAGGTATTCGGACTTTGGTGATTATGCTAGCGCCTTTTGCACCACACATTGCCGATGAATTATGGCATTTGTTGGGTGAAAGCGATTCAGTTCACACGCAAAGTTGGCCATCATTTGACCCAGCTGCTTTGGTAGCTGATGAAATCACTTTAGTGATTCAAATTATGGGCAAAACTCGTGGTGCAATTCAAGTACCGTCACAAGCAGATAAAGCCGCCTTAGAGAAATACGCCCGTGAATCTGAAGTTGCCCAGCGTTACATCGAAGGCAAAGAAATTAAAAAGGTAATTGTGGTTCCTGGGAAGTTGGTCAATTTTGTAGTCAGCTAAAGGTATGGGGCATTGGGAGCAGGGGAGGTAGGGGAAAAGGTTAAAGGGAAAAGGAATAAATTTAATCTTTCCCCTTACCTCTTTCCCTTTCCCCATGACCTGTTTGCCCAATGCCCCATTCTTTACTTCTGACTCAACACTGTTGCAGTTGCCAAAGCTTCTACTAAGCCACGGACAGCAGCAATCATCGCTACTTCACTGTTGAGTTGGTTAATGGCGGAACCAACACCAACACCAGCAGCACCAGCGGCGATCGCTAATGGTGCAGTCACGCTAGAAATGCCTGAAGCACACAGTACTGGTACTCTCACGCTATGAGAAATTTCATAAGCTGCTGCCAAGGTGGGAGCAGCTTTTTCAATTAATCCTAAAGTTCCAGGGTGAACTG
This sequence comes from Nostoc sp. 2RC, assembly GCF_014222165.1. Classification (NCBI taxonomy): domain Bacteria; kingdom Bacillati; phylum Cyanobacteriota; class Cyanophyceae; order Nostocales; family Nostocaceae; genus Nostoc; species Nostoc sp. 2RC. The sequence continues at coordinate 1,488 of NZ_JACKZU010000259.1, read as the reverse complement.
GGTTACTGCTAGTACCGCCTTCGGTTTGGATAATGTCTGCTCCAGCTTTCACTAATTCTTCTGCTAGTTGTACTTGTCGATCTAGTTCGAGGATATGGGGAACGGTAACAGATAAGGTAATTTCTGGCAGCAGGGCACGGGTTTGCTGAGTCAAGGCTAGTACTTCCTCAGCCTCGAAACGGCGTCCTTGAGCATAGAATGAATCGAAATTCCCGATTTCAATTAAATCAGCACCAGCAGCCACAGCTTGCACAAATTTCTCTGGTTCTACTGCTGAAACACAAATAGGTAAATTTGTCAAACTTTTAGCTAGCTGGACTAAGCTGGAATCGGCGGCAATATCGACGAAAGTGGCACCACCAAATTCAGCAGCTTTTACAGTAGCGGCAACGCTGGCGGCGTCAAAGTTATTTAAGCCGCTGATTACTTTGAGAACGCGGCGGTTAGCAAATGCACGTTGGAGTGTAGAATGCATCGTCATGATTCGGCTTTGAAGCTACAAAAATTAGGTATATTCTACCGTTCATTAGTTGAGAAAGAGTCTAATACCAATTCAAAATTAAGAAAGCTGACATAATAAGGGTTTCGCAGTCTGTATCTGCTGCATTCTTTTTTTAATTAGTATAAACTACTACAGCATTTACTAAATTTTGATACTTTCTATACCGAAGTACGCACACACTTTTACTGAATATACTGCTTAAGCAAATAACTTTTGACAGATTTTTTAATTCAAACAGCAGTCTTACATATCTAAAAAATTTATTTTTTTAGATATATCAGAGGGTACAAGAGTAAATGATGGAATACTTTTTTGAATTACTAGATTAACATCATCATATTCATTATTTTCTTTGAAGAACCTGATGACTTCTTTTTTCTTCCAACCTTGGATATAAAATATAAAAGTATTTTTTTCATTTTGAACTTCCAGTAAGTCTATAGTTTTTGTTGGTTGAGCTTTGAAAATTTTACTTAATTGATGACGTTTAATTTGAGTATCTGTCAATAACGATGTTTTTAGAGGTGTAACTCTAACTTTGCTAGATAAAAGCTGCATTTCTACTACTACAGGGACAGAATCAGCAACGACAAAAATTCGCTGAACTCTAGACGGTAAATCCTGGAGATTTTTAGCGAGTCTTTTATTGTCTTCCGTTTGAGTTGACCAGTAGGGATAAGGAACTGAATAAGAAACTCTATAACTCACAAAAACTATACAAATAAAAACTAAAGCCAAGGCAATACTTATAATTTTTTGATTTCGCCAAACAGAGAGTATTTTTTTCAATACAGATTGCAACAATATTGCAATACCAATTGCTAAAACCGGAGAAACATAGATAAAATGACGGGCTGGATAATAGTTCGGTAGCCAAAAAATATAATTAACAAGTAGCGTCGGAAAGATAAATAATACAGTTAAAGAGTCGCGTTTAATCCAAAGGTCAAACAAACTAATAAATAAAATAGATATATACAATGGAT
>NZ_JACKZU010000258.1:0-11800 GCF_014222165.1 Nostoc sp. 2RC | reverse complement strand
GGGTTGGGGAGGGGTCTTGTCTATGTGTTGCATTATTTTTTCAAATTGGTATGATTTAAAATTGCTATGTATGGAATTCATATTTGATGTTTGAAAAAGCTGGGTAAAACTCAAAAAGCTACTTTCTCATAATCTGTTGCAATTGCGCTTCACACAGCATAAAAATACATTAAATTACGCTTCATACTAAAAGTATACGCTTTAGCACTATAAACATCATACTAAACTGTTATTCATATAACTTGCACATATTTTCGTATTCACTGCTGAAGCTTGACGCTTGACTGTCAGTGGTCTCAGGATAAACAACTATGCAAGTTAAGAGAGTAACAGTTTAATATTGAAATGAGGAGAATTAATTTTCAGATAATTTATGTTTAACACAAATTGATGGTGTAATTTTTTATAATTATCTTACTTAATAAATAGTTTTTCCCATATCGTTATTGTTATCTTTAGCGATTAAAATTACTGGAACTATACATTATGAATTGGCATGTGTTAACTACATTTTGATATAACCCGGATATTAACAGTATGAATGACTCATCAGAAATATACAAAACCCAGTTAGTGCAAATCCTGGTTGTTGAAGATGAGTATATTCTTGCTATCAATTTACAGGAAATTCTTGAATCACTGGGATATGTGGTAGTTGATATCGTTTCTTCAGCAGAAGAAGCAATAGAGAAGGCACAAAAGCTTCGTCCCAACTTAGTTTTGATGGATATTTGCCTGCAAAGTCAGATGGACGGTATTCAAGCAGCAGAGCAAATATGGAATAATTTACACATTCCAGTTATCTATGTCACTGGGCATTCTGATAAGAGTACGGTAGAACGAGCAACGCTGACATTACCTTTTGGTTATATTCTCAAACCTGTTAAAGACCAAGAACTTTACGTTGCTATTCAAACAGCACTCAATCGCTATCAACGCGAGCAATTTTTGATGAATGAACTTGAGAAAATCAGGGATGTGGTGATTCCCACTAATCTCCAGTTATGTTTTAAGTGTCCGAGTCACGTATATCTGATTCATCAATTAATAGCTTATCAGCAGATGCAAGCTACTAATGAGGAACTAAAAAGACAGATTAATCTCGATTCTTTGACTCAAATAGCTAATCGTCGCCGATTTGATGAGTGTTTTGAAATTGAATGGTGTCGTCTTAAACGCGATGGCCTACCTTTATCATTAATTTTGTTAGATATCGATTTTTTTAAGCTTTATAACGATACTTACGGTCACTTAATGGGCGATGATTGTCTACAACAAGTTGCAACAGCGCTCAAAAGTGTTGTTCAACGCCCAGCAGATTTAGTTGCTCGTTACGGTGGAGAAGAATTTGTGATGATTCTTCCCAATACAGAAAATCAAGGAGCAATTTTTGTGGCTGAAAAAATTTTAGAAACAGTACGCAACTTAGCAATTCCTCACATTAAATCTAGTATAAATACTTATGTGACTGTGAGTATAGGCTTTGCCAGCATTGTGCCCAATTTCAAATTGTCACCGCAACATTTAATTGAAGCAGCCGACAAAGCACTTTATCAAGCTAAACTCCAAGGGCGCGATCGCATTAGTATTGGTGTAGTTAATGGTTTTTGATTGATGGCTATGGGGGGATGGGGTGGGGGGTAAGGGAAAAGGTTAAAGGGAAAAGGGAAAAGGGAAAAGGAATAAATTCAATCTTTTTTCTTTCCCCATGCCCCATGCCCAATGCCCAATGCCCAATGCCCAATGATTAATAACTAATAACTATTTGAGGTTCTTTAATTGTGCCATCAGGCATGATTGTATCTCGCAATTTTGCATAAATTAGGTTTGCTTGGTAAAGGTTGGCTTTACTTAGGTTTGCTTTAGTTAAGTTTGCCCATGTCAAATCTGCACTAGTTAAATTGGCTTCGGTGAGATTAGTTTCTAGCAAAATTGCACCACATAACTTTGCTTTTGTGAGATTTGCTCTGACTAAATTAGCTTCAATTAGGGATGCTTCAATTAATTTGGCTTCGGTGAGGTCTGCTTCACTCAGATCCGCAGCACATAAGGAAGTACCCCAAAGGTTACTACCGATTAATTTCACTCGCCATAAAAAACTTCCACACAAATTTGCTTGCTTTAAATCGGCATTCGCTAAATTAGCTTCACATAATGAGGCTTCATACAAATTTGCTGCGGATAAATTAGCTGACATCAAATTCGCGCCACTTAAATTTGCACGAGTGAGTATGCAACCAGATAGATTAGTACCACGCAAATTTGCTCCTATAAAATTCAATCCACTTAAATCTAATCCTTTCAGGTCAATTTCACTCAAGTCATATCCACTGAAATTGTGACGCTGAAAACATTTATTTCTGATTTGATCTAAGACCGATTCCTGCTTGTCACCATAATTTTTCATGGTATTCACCTCTGGGTGTAACCGATCTCAAAAGGCGATCGCGAGAGTTACTGTATATTGAGAGTACACCTCAAAGGTCGAGAAAAGCGATGGACTATTCACAAGAAATTTCGAGAAAATCTTCAAGAACTTGAAAATACGCTCTAAAAGTCTTTTTTAAGACAAAATATGCTGACATAGGTCAGGAAATATTGATACGTTACAATTCAGAACTCAGAATTCAGAACTCAGAATTCAGAACTCAGAACTCAGAATTCAGAACTCAGCAAGTTTACCACGGAGGCGTTATTGTATTTTGTACAAACTCAAACCAATGCCAAATGCAATTTTAAGGCTGCATTAACTATTACCATCACATCTTGGTTTACTTCACCAGTAATATCATATCCGCATAATTTAGTAGAGACGTAGAATTGCTACGTCTCTATATCGGGTGGAATGACGAAAAATCCTTCAATGACGGGTCTCACCCTGATTCGCCAGTTGTATTTTTAGCAAGGGGATTAAGGGGTGGGGTTTTTCGGGTTGAATAAGTAATCAACCGGACAAGTTCGTTCGTCCACAACACAAGTCTGTTCGTCCACAACACAAGTCCGTTCGTCCACAACACAAAAGTTCATTCGTCCACAACACAAGTGCGTTCGTCCACAACACAAGTCCGTTTGTCCACAACACAAGTGCGTTCGTCCACAACACAAGTGCATTCGTCCACAACACCAGTGCGTTCGTCCACAACACAAGTGCGTTCGTCCACAACACAAGTGCATTCGTCCACAACACAAATTCGTTCTCAACGATTTGTTATTTTTTGGTGTAATTACTTAGTTATAAAATTAATTTTTTTATAAAAAAATACCTAAATTTGTAAGCTTTACTGAGCCAAAACACTGGTTTATTAGGACACCCTAGAAAGATAGATTTTAGTAAAAGGTATCCATTGATGCCGCGTAAAAAAAGAAGTTCTCCTGTGCTAGAAAAAACTGAACAGAAATTAATCGGATTTAAATCGATTAATTCTAGCCTTGATTTTGGTGATTTTGTTAGTGTGAACCATTTAACTGAGCTAACCGGAGAACTCCGCAACGAAATTGACCAGTATAATATGATGCTAACTGCACTTGACACAGCAAAGGGAAAAATAGAAACCCTTGAAAGAAGCATTCGTGAAACTTCAGAACGCTTGGTTGATGGTGTGGCATCGAGGTATGGCAAAAACAGTCGGGAATATGAAATGGCGGGCGGAGTACGCAAAAGCGAACGCATTCGTAAAGCCACCATTACGCGCTTAAAATCAATCGCAGACTCAAAAACGGCTTCTACACAAGACCTTTTGCAAAAGTAACTTTTGCTCATAGTGGGGAAAGGGAAAAGGTTAAAGGGAAAAGGGTTTTTATTTGCTCTTTTCCCCTTTACCCCTTACCCTTTTACCCATTTCTCTTAGAAGTCTACAGAAGGTGTAACCAGCAAGCCCTAACTAAGCATCATTGACTATGAATGATGCCCATGTTTGGCGAACAAGTGCATTTTGTGGAATTTAACTCCAGCTTCAATTTAACTGACAATGAAAATTCTTTAGACGGAGTGGATACTGATGACATCTGAGAAAGACCGCCATAAAGAACTTGAACAACGAGAACGTATATTACGAGAACGAGAAGTTGAATTGCGACTTCGAGAAATGGAAGCTAAAATTCATACTGCTGATGCGCCTTTTCATAAAACTGTTAAGCATCAACCAGAAAATTCCCCCAAACCTTGGATAAAAAAACTAATTCTGGGGGGAAAGTTGTTTGCTCTTGGTGTGGTAGCGTTAGTTGCAGTAAGGATAGCCTCAGCGCTAGCCGGGTTGATTATTGTTGCTGCACTGGGGTGGATGTCTTACAAATTATTTTTTGAATCCAAAAAAAACATTTCTTAATTAAGGTGTAACTATGATGAGCGAGCAAGTAGCAACTGACATATTTATTAAAGATTTAGAGCGTGTTGCTCAAGTGCGATCGGAAATTTCTGTGTGTTTGAATAAACTTGTTGAAATCATTAATACGGCTGAATTAGCTGGCGATTCTTCATCAGGAAAACTCAGCCTAGAACGAGATATTGATGATATTACAGTAGCTAGTAAAAATCTCCGTGAAGGTGTATTTCGCCTTTTAGTGTTGGGAGATATGAAGCGGGGAAAAAGTACATTTCTCAATGCTTTAATCGGAGAAAATTTGTTACCGAGCGATGTTAACCCTTGTACGGCAGTGTTAACAGTTTTACGCTATGGCCCAGAAAAGAAAGTTACAATTCATTTTAATGACGGCAAAAGTCCGCAACAGTTAGATTTCCAAAGTTTTAAACATAAATATACCATTGATCCGGCTGAAGCCAAAAAATTAGAACAGGAGAAAAAGCAAGCCTTTCCTGATGTTGATTATGCAGTAGTCGAATATCCGTTAACTTTACTAGAAAAAGGAATTGAAATTGTTGATAGTCCAGGGTTGAATGATACAGAAGCCCGCAATGAATTATCTTTGAGTTATGTGAATAATTGCCATGCAATTTTATTCGTGATGAGAGCTTCTCAGCCTTGTACCTTAGGTGAACGTCGGTATTTAGAAAATTATATTAAAGGTAGAGGTTTGACAGTTTTCTTCTTAATCAATGCTTGGGATCAACTGCGGGAATCATTAATCGATCCTGATGATGTAGAAGAGTTACAAGCAGCTGAAGAGAGATTGCGGCAGGTATTTAAAGCAAATTTAGCTGAGTATTGTTACGTAGACGGTCAAAATATTTATGATGAACGTGTATTTGAGCTTTCATCAATTCAGGCACTCAGAAGGCGGCTGAAGAATACTCAAGCTGATTTACAGGGGACTGGCTTTCCTGAGTTTATGGGGGCACTGAATACTTTTCTTACCAAAGAAAGAGCGATCGCTGAACTTCGTCAAATCAGAACTTTATCTAGGCAAGCTGTTAATCACATCCTAGAAGCCGTTGCCAGAAGAGTACCATTACTCGACCAAGATGTAAATGAATTGAAAAAACGAATTGATTCAGTAGAACCAGAATTCAACACCCTCACGACAATTCGAGATCAATTCCAAAAAGAAATTTTCAACACCAGAGATACTCAAGCCAGAACAATTTCTGAATCCTTCCGCAGCTACGTTTTAAACTTAGGTAATACCTTTGAAAACGATTTTGTCCGCTATCAACCAGAATTAAATTTGTTTGATTTTCTCAGTAGCGGAAAACGGGAAGCCTTTAACGCTGCATTGCAAAAAGCCTTTGAGCAATATATCACTGACAAATCTGCCGCTTGGACATTAACCGCAGAAAAAGATATCAATACAGCCTTTAAAGAACTTTCTCGTAGTGCTGCACAATACGGCGCATCTTATAGCCAAGTCACAGACAAAATCACCGAAAAAATCACCGGGCAAAACATCAAAGTAAACGCCACTATTCCTAGTGAAGATGATAACTCTCCGGCTTGGGCAAAATGGGCAATGGGATTGTTATCGCTGTCTAAAGGAAATCTTGCTGGTGTTGCACTAGCAGGGAGTGGATTTGATTGGAAAAATATCTTGTTAAACTATTTCACTGTCATTGGTATTGGTGGGATAATTACAGCCGTTACTGGTGTGTTTCTAGGGCCAATTGGATTTGCACTGCTAGGTTTGGGAGTAGGCTTTTTACAAGCAGATCAAGCGCGTAAAGAGTTAGTAAAAACGGCTAAAAAAGAATTAGTTAAATATTTACCCCAAGTAGCCCAGGAGCAATCTCAAGTTGTATACGATGCGGTAAAAGAATGTTTTGATGCTTACGAAAGAGAAGTCAGCAAGCGAATTAACGATGATATTGTTTCTCGGAAATCTGAACTAGATAATTTAGTTAAGCAAAAAGAAACCCGCGAAATTAATCGTGAAAGTGAGTTGAAGAGATTAAAAACCTTACAAGAAGATGTAATAGCGCAGTTGCAAAAAATTGAGGCAGCATACAGCAATTTGTTAGCTTACTATAGCTAAAGTACAGCAATTCAGGAGTCAGGAGTCAGGAGTGAGAATTCAGAACTCAGGAGTCAGGAGTCAGGAGTCAGAATTCAGAACTCAGGAGTCAGAATTCAGAACTCAGAATTCAGAATTAATCAGTGAGGGATTTAGACATTATTACTAATGGAAGGCTCTAGCCTCCGGCAGGGTACAGCCGTTCGCGCCTACTGGTTATTGTATGTGTATCAATATTTTGGTGAATTGGTATTACTCTACGCTTTTCGCCAGTCATCCAAAATTCATTCTGACCCCTGACTCCTGAATTCTGACTCCAAACTCCTAACTCCAAACTCCTGACTCCTAACTCCTGAATTCTGAATTCTGAATTCTGAATTCTGAATTCTTTTCTGAAATCTCTAATTAATAAACTATGCAATCACAATATCAAAAATTAGTAGATTCTCTCAAATCTGCATCTGCATTATTAAATTTAGAACGCAAATCGCAACTGCATCAAGATGTAACTTCTATTTGTAATTATCTAGTTAATCCTAGCTTTCGGATTGCGGTATTTGGCCCTTTTAATCATGGCAAATCTACTTTATTAAATGCCATATTGGGGAATCGCACGTTACCTATTGATTTAATTCCGACTACAGGCGCAGCCATTACTGTTAAGTATGGTTCTGATGTGCGGACTCGTATTATGTTGATAGATGGTACAGAAATCTACCGCAGTGGAACACAAGTTTTACAGCAATTTGCGATTCTTGATGGTGATAGACAGATGCGAAAAGATGTAGCATCTGTAGAAGTTTTTTGTTCCCATCCTTTTTTAGAAACTGGTGTGGAATTTCTCGATTTACCAGGGACTAACGATAGAGAAGAACAAGATAATTTAGTAAGAGAACAACTTTTAAGTGCTGATTTAGTTGTACAATTATTAGATGCTCGCAAGTTAATGACTTTAGGCGAACGAGAAAACTTGCGAGATTGGCTATTAGACCGTGGGATAAAAACAGTTATTTTTGTTGCCAATTTTATTAATTTACTCGAACCTGAAGAACAAAAACAAGTCCAAAATCGCCTGCTATTTGTGGCGGAAAGTTTTCGAGCCAAATTACCTCCAGGTTTTAGTAATTTGTATCGCGTTGATGCTTTACCCGCCTTACGAGCTAGATTAAAAGGTGATGTTGCAGAAGCCAATAGTAGCGGTTTGGTGGCTTTTGAAACGGCTTTGCAAAACATTGCAGGAATTTTGCAACAAAATCATGGTAGTGTACGTTTACCAAGAGTGGAGGCGATCGCCACTCAAATTCAACAATCATTAAAAGCCAAAATTGACCCCATCGCCACTGAAGTTAAATCGCTTGTTGATAAACAAAACGCTAAAGTTGAAATCAAAGAAAAAGCTGTTAACTTAATTAAACAAGGCTTTACTAATAGTATTTCTGAGTTACAAGATTGGCTAAGTTTTCCAAAACTACTAGCAAAATACCAAGCTGACGCCGCAGTTGCACTGGCAGAAAATAACTTTAAATCTTGGGAAACAAATACTCTCAAAAAAGACCTCAATCAATTACAAATAGCAACGGTAAAATGGCTTTACCAAGCTTATGAGTTTTTTCAAACAGAAAGACCAGAAGATTTATTAATTCCCTTCCCTAGCGAACCCACAATTACGTTACCTCCCAAACCAAATCATCAAAGTGATTTGAGTGAAACTGGTTCCATTGCAGTTGGTGGTGGTATTGGTTGGTTATTGGGCGGCCCTGTGGGTGCTGCTGTGGTTGGGAGTATTTCTTATTTATTAAATAAAAATATTCAACAACAAGAAGGAAAATCAGCTAATGAATCTTATCATCAGCAAGTTGCTAAACTTTGCATAGCTGCAACAGAAGATTATTTTTCTAGTTTTAGCACTCAAGGATTATCAATTTTGGCTGCATACGATGGAAAAGCTGAAAAAGTAATTTCCTTGGAAGTTAATCAAGAACCATTAGAAATTACTAATAAACGCCAAGAATTACAGCGATTACAAAATATTTTCAATCAATTACTGCGAGAATTAGAAACAGCCAAAATTTCTGTTAATTATCAACCTTATCAAGAAATACCACAAACTAAAACTGTAAATACTAGATATTTAACGCAACCAGAAAAATTTAAAACTTCTGCCCAAGTACAGAAGAATACTACTAAAACTAATAATACTCATCAACAAGTTTCTTCAGCTTCCAAATCAGTAACAGAAAAAAATACTCAACAAGTTTCTCCATCACCCAAAAAATCCGCCTCTCCACGTCCAGAAGAATTGGACTCAAAATTTAATAATTGGGAACTCGATGAAGAAATAGCGCGAATGAAAGCAGAAATGCGATCGCCTGGTTTTAAAACTCACAAACAGCAAAATACAACTCAAAATAATCAAACACCAAATCCACCTAAAACTCAGACACCAAAAGATAAAATTAATCACGCCTACAGCATTTTAGGATTAGAATCCAACGCCTCTTTGACTGAAGTTAAGCAAGCTTATCGAACTTTAGTTAAAAAATGGCATCCCGATTTATTTGTAGGTAAGCCACAACAACAAAAACAAGCAGAAGAAAAAATGCATTTACTAAATGAAGCTTATACAATTTTGACCGACACAATTTGAGATTTTAAATAAAGACGAACAGCCGTTTATCTCTACGCTAGAATATTTTTATATTTAAAACTGGTCTGTCCCATTAGTTCTGATAAGTGAACTTATTCTTAATTTTTCTTACTTTGCGCTCTTCTCTGACGAGACGCTGCGCGAATGCGTTCTTTGCGGTTCGTTCTTCAAAACCCTCAAAATTAATGCGATAGATCACTTTTAAATATAAAATCTAAAATTTGAAAATTTCATCCTAATTTCATTTGGATTTGTAAAATTAACAAGTAAATATAGAATTAGGAAACTGTTGGATAAAACTTATGCAACTGCTATCTTTGAAAAAAAGTTTTTTAGCGTTGAGTTTTGTGGTGATCGCTTCAACCAGTGGATTACTCACAGCCTGTTCCAATGCTGCTTCCCAGAACTTAACACAAACTCCAAACGCAACTCCTACCAGTGGTAGCAATAACCACATGAATCACAGCATGGGAATGGATTTAGGCCCAGCCGATGCTGACTTTGATTTACGGTTTATCGATGGGATGATACCACACCATCAAGGGGCTTTGGAAATGGCGAATGTTGCACAGCAAAAATCCAAACGTCCTGAAATCAAAAAACTAGCAGACAATATCATCAAATCGCAAAACCAAGAAATTACCCAAATGAAGCAGTGGCGAAAAGCTTGGTATCCCAACGCAGGAGATAAACCAGTGGCTTATCACAGTCAAATGGGTCACACAATGGAGATGTCACCAGAGCAAATGCAAGCCATGATGATGAACCAAGACTTAGGCGCGGCTGATGCTCAATTTGATTTGCGCTTTATTAATGCCATGATTCCTCACCATGAAGGGGCTGTAAAAATGGCAAAAGACGCTTTAACTAAATCTAAACGCCCCGAAATCAAACAATTAGCCCAAGAAATTATCAAAGCACAAGATACAGAAATTAAAGAAATGCAGCAATGGCGGAAAAGTTGGTATAACCAATGATTTTGTGGGATAGGTCGGTGGGGGACAAGGGAGATAGGGAGATAGGGAGATAGGGAGGTAGAGGAACAGGGGAGAAAATCTTCTCCTCTCTGTGCCCAATGCCCAATGCCCCATGCCCCATGCCCCATGCCCAATGCCCAATGCCCAATCCCTTCAAAGGCAGGTTTTTTGAAGTAAGCAGATGGTAAGATAAACCATCGTGACATCAAGCGTGTCATGAGTATGGAAAATTTTATCCGCGAGAATCGAATAGGGCATTCTCGTTTCGCAAGGGACGCACGAGGAAATCAGTGAAAGTTTTAGTTGTAGGGAATGGGGGACGCGAACACGCTCTGGCATGGAAATTGCTGCAATCCGAGCAAATTGAGCAAGTTGTTTGTGTACCAGGAAACGGAGGCACAGCAATTATGGAACGTTGCCAGAACTTGCTGCTGTCGGTAGATGATTTTGAGGGTATAAGCCGATACGCTCTAGAATATGGTATTTCTCTGGTGGTGGTGGGGCCAGAAGTTCCGTTGGCTAAGGGAATCACTGACTATCTCCAAGAACAAGGACTGATGGTATTTGGCCCAGTTCGAGCAGGGGCACAGATTGAAGCAAGCAAAGCCTGGGCAAAAGCTCTGATGCAGGAAGCCGGGATTCCTACGGCGCGGGCTGCGGTATTTACTGAGGCAGCAGCAGCAAAATCTTATGTCAAGTCTCAAGGAGCGCCAATTGTTGTCAAAGCTGATGGCTTGGCTGCTGGTAAAGGCGTAACGGTGGCACAAACAGTTGAACAAGCGCAAAGTGCCATTGACGCGATTTTTCAAGGGCAGTTTGGCAGTGCTGGGGAATTTGTGGTCATTGAAGAATGTTTAATTGGGCAAGAGGTATCGGTTTTAGCATTAACGGATGGATTAACAATTAGACCTTTACTGCCAGCTCAAGATCATAAGCGCATTGGTGAGGGGGATAGCGGGGAAAATACTGGCGGTATGGGAGCCTATGCGCCTACTCCCATTGCTACACCAGAGTTAATGGCACGGGTTCAAAGGGAAGTTTTAGAAAAAGCGATCGCCTCTTTAAGATCAAAAGGCATCGACTACCGTGGCGTACTCTACGCTGGGTTAATGGTTGCACCAGATGGCAAATTCAAGGTTTTGGAATTTAACTGCCGCTTTGGCGACCCAGAAACCCAGGTAATTTTACCACTATTAGACACACCTTTAGCAGAATTGCTTTTAGCCTGTGTACAGCAGCGTTTAAGCGAATTGCCGCCCATTGCTTGGAAATCAGGAGCATCCGCCACAGTTGTCGCTGCATCTGGCGGTTATCCGGGAGAATATGCAAAAAACAAGGTGATTACTGGCATTGGAGAAGCAGAAAAAGCCGGAGTAACTGTGTTTCATGCAGGTACGAAATTGAACCAGCAACAACAAGTGGTGACAGATGGAGGGCGGGTATTAAACGTCACTGGAATCGGAGAAGATTTTGAAAAAGCGATCGCCCAAGCCTATGCAGGAATTAAATATATTCAATTTGAGGGGATATATTACCGGAGAGATATCGGGCACAGAGTACTCAGTGGGAAGCAATAAATTAGCATACTAAACGTGCCTTAAATGTGGAACAGCTGATCGTGTCCGCCTAATTAGTTATGATTCCCACAGCCATTGCACCCCACCGGGTGAGCGAAAAAAGGTGTGGGGAGTGTGGGAAGTGTGGGGAGTGTGGGGAGTGTGGAGGGTAATTTTTTGGATACTTAGCTAGAAATCCCACACAAAATTTCGTTCAC
>NZ_JACKZU010000257.1:0-11830 GCF_014222165.1 Nostoc sp. 2RC | reverse complement strand
TTTTCTTTCCCTTTTCCCCTTCCCCTTTCCCCCAAAACCCGATAAGTATTGGAGCAATACGAGCCTAATTCTTAATCGCTGCATCCAAAATTACATTGGCATCAAAACGAACAACATCGGTGCAAGGTAGTCCTGTTTCTGCTGCCACTTGAGCGATGGCTTCATTCGCCGCAGATTCATCTAGATGGGCTGTGTTCAATGCTATACCCACAACATGTACAGTACCAAAAGCACCGCCGGCACTGGCGACACTTTCATAAAGCTGGATTACTTTACGTAAAGGTGGAATTACTACATGGGGATGATTGCGGATATGAACTTGTCCGGCTCGATGTGCCAATACTAGTTGGGTTGGTTGAGAACCACGAATTAAGGGTAAGGTGGCGGTGGAACCAGGATGTAGCAGCGAACCTTGTCCTTCAATGTGCAGGATATCGTGGTTTTTGCCATAGCGCATCACCATCTGTTCCACAGCACCGGCGGCAAAGTCTACTCGCACGGCATCCAAAGGCACACCATCGCCTTCTAACATGACACCTGTTTGACCTGTGGCTAAGAACTTAGAACTCCATCCGCGCAGTTTCGACACCCGATGTAACTCCAGGCTGGTGGACATTTTACCGATGGCCATGTCGGTTCCCACAGTCAATACTCGCCGACAGGGGAGAGTGCGTGCCATACCACTGGCAATAGGTATATTAGACGGTTCTTTCCGCACATCCCAAATAAGTTGCCCTGGTTTTAGCAGTGCATTGAGTTCTGGCATATTTGCCATTGCTGTGTGTAAGCCATTTACCAAGGACATTCCAGCTTGTAAAGCTTCTTTGATTTCCAGCCAATAATTATCTGGTACAGCGCCACCTCCTGGGGCTATGCCAATTACCAAGACTTCTGGCTTGTATTCCAAGGCTGCGGCTACAGATGGCACAATTGGTACATCGCGGTTGATACCTGTTAATTGTGGCAGGGATTTGCCTGCACAATCGCGATCGATGACTGCGACAATAGGGGCTTCACTATAACGTAGAATTGCTAGCCCTGTTTTACCTTGAGTCCCGGTAATTCCCTCATGAAGTAAGATAGCTACTCGTTGATTAAGTGGCAAACGCACTGTGTTGTACCCCCAAACCTGGTAAATCGTTTGGCAAAACTCTTCCTTGTGTTAACAATGCACCCGTAAATGGGTCATCAATTAAGTTCAGGTGACTGTCTAAATCTAAATAATCAGCTAGTGGTGCTAGCTGTGCTGCTGCTGTATTGGCTAAGGAACTATCAGAATAGCAACCGAACATCACTTGTAATCCATAGGCTCTGGCCACATGTACCATTCGCATGGCCTCAGTTAGTCCCCCTGATTTCATCAGTTTAATATTTATCCCATCCACGTAGTTTGCTAAGTGGGGAATATCAGAACTTGTAAAGCAACTTTCATCAACAAAGATGGGCAGAGGAGAGTTTTGTTTGAGTTTTGCCAAACTTGTTTCTTGTCCCCGTGGTAATGGCTGTTCTACATACTTTATACCTAAATCAGCCAGCCAATGGCACATGGCGATCGCATCTTCTAAACTCCAACCGCCGTTAGCATCAACAAAAAATTCTACTTTTGGTGCTGCTTCTTGCACTGCTAAGAACATTTTGCGGTCTGCTTCTATGCCATCAGGACTACCAAGCTTGACTTTGAAAACACGAACATCAGTAAAGTTTAACCAATCTTTGGCTCTGGCGATCGCACCTTCTGGGGAATTAATGCCAATTGTCAAGGAAGTTGGTACAATGGCGTGGCGATCGAGTCCCCAAATTTGCCATAAAGGTAACCCTACACGTTTACCGAGCCAATCGTGCATTGCTATATCCAAGGCTGCTTTCACACTAGAAGGAGCTTGGTTTTCGGTCAACACTTGTTCAACTTCCTGCCGTTGTAAAGGACTGAACCCTTGCAGGAGTGGTATAACTTGCTCTAGAGCGTCTTTGATTGTATCAGTTGATTGCCGATGATTACCCACGCCGAAGGGCGACGCCTCCCCCCAACCTTCAATGCCATCTTGTGAAATTTTCACCCAGACATTGGTAGTCTGTGCTGTTGTCCCGCGACTGATAGTCAACGGGAATCTCTTATTCACTGTAAATAAACTTACATTTATTTCCATAAATATAGAGCGTATTATATTAAAGCAAAAGCCAGTGTAAATTCAAAATTTAGCTTATCGGACGTATCCGTTATACTTTTTTACATTGACTGTATGGTTCCTGATACAAAATATTATTTTTTACTTATATGAGCGACTTAAAGAAATGGAAAATTTTGAAATCCAAAATGGTATTAGACCATTACTGGTGTAAGGTCAGGCAAGACGAAATAGAATTGCCCAATGGAAAAATTATCGATGATTATTTTGTCAGTATTAAGCCAGACGTTGCTATGGTTTTACCTATTACCAGTAGTAGAGAAATTATTTTCGTCCGGCAATACAGACATGCCGTCGGTGAATTTTTCTTAGAACTGCCCGCAGGAAGTTTCGATCCTACACAAGAGAGTCCCGAAGTAGCAGCAATGAGAGAATTTACAGAAGAAACTGGTTATATTGCCGAAGAATTTCAAAAGATAGGAATTTTATATGATAAGCCAAGTAAAGATACCAATCAAATACATTTATTTTTAGCAAAAAATGTCATCCAATTTAGAAAACAACAACTTGATATTACAGAAGAAATCGAGATTATATTAATTCCGTTAGAATCAGTTTTAGAGAAAATTCGTCAAGGTGAAATTTCTGTAGCGGGAACTGTCGCTGCCCTTTTTTTAGGTTTAAAATTAATCAATTATTAATAGGTTTTATTCAGATAAATTATTACAATTGAAGCCATCCAATACTAATGACAGATAAAGAGCAAAAAGCTTGTTTGCCTATTCCAGTAAATTTAGATTTGTTTAATTCTCATTGTGAGCTTCCATATGAATTAAAGACGCAGCATATATATGAAGCTATGAAGGAGTTTATCGATTTCCTGGGCTTTATTAACGTTCAACTAAAAAGTAAAAATATGTCGCGTTTGGAAAGTTTTTTGATGCCAGCAAATTTTAGCAGTATTGTCGGCGAATTTATGAATATGAGTATTCCAAAGTACTGCCCTAACCTTGTGAAGAATCAATATCACAATGGTCATCCAGATCTAATTCCAATAAATACCTTTCCGGACAATGCAGTTCAATATTCAAGTCAAGGCATAGAAATTAAAGGTTCTAGACATTTAAATGGTTGGCAAGGACATAATCCGGAAGCTGTATGGCTTATGGTCTTTTGTTTTGATAGCAATACATCTAGCGACAGCATTAAAAATATAGAACCAAAGCCTTTTGTTTTTAGAGCTGTATATGCTGCTAAACTCAACGAAGATGATTGGACTTTTTCTGGACGTTCTTCAACTAGCCGCCGTACAATTACAGCAAGTGTTAATAAAAATGGTTTTCGTAAAATGAAAACTAACTGGGTATATGAAGATTCATCATATTTGTAAATAAGTTTGATAATTTTCTGTTTGTATCATTGATAATTTGGGAATAGCGATTTGACTTTTTTCAAAATAATCTTTGTATCGCTCAATCCCAATTCCTTGATATCCAATAGCCTCTGCTGCGGCGATAGTAGAACCAGATCCCATAAAAGGATCTACGATAATACCTTTTCCTAATGGAAGAGATGCATAAACGATTTTTCTGAGAAAAGATTGCGGTTTCAGACTGGGATGCTCTACAATATTACGTTCTTTTTGAGGAGTGCGTTCACTAGCAATAACATCCTCAAAAGGATTACCATCAGGCTTTCTTCTCAAACCTCCAGTTCCAAATTCCTTCAGACAATCACTAACCTTCATTCCTTTTAAAAGAGGTTTACGAAATATTCCCCAAGGTTCAAAACAGCCACGAGGTAACGAGCAAACATCGTCAAATTCTTCTTCAGCATTTTTTGGTCTATCTCCTCCACGCAATGTTCTTACTAAGCGAATAACTGTTCCTCTATATTCAAGTCCACCATCTACTAATGCTTGAAAAACTAACTGAGAGAGGAATGTATTAGATGCAATAAATATATGACCACCAGGGCATAGAGGTTGAATAACTACTTTTGCCCATTCCAAAAAGAAACTATATAAGCTAGCTCTCTCCTTATCACTAAGAGCAGTAAAACGTGGCAGAGGAGAACGTATATTTCCATCAAAAGATGGTGGTATTCTCCAGATTCCTCCCTTACCATTTTCTTTTTTTTCTAATTGGTCAAAGTCATATTCTTTAACTCCATAGGGAGGATCGGTAACGATCGCGTGAATGCTGCACTCAGGAATTAGACTCAGCCATTCAAAACAGTCTGCATGTATTACTAACGACTGGCCGTACTCATACAGTGAATAGTTAAGTTTTAATTGTGTGTATTTCCCTAGCACAGATTTTTCATAACTGAGAACAAAATTTCATGATGACTAAAATTAGCACGATCGCGCTATTACTTCAAGTTTAATTTTTAATTTTCATTTTTTTACCTCGCCCATTGTTGCAAAATATAAGCATAAAAAGCCTCTTTATCTACTTTATCCATTGCATAAATTTTCCGCCCACCAGACACAACTTTAGTGCGTCCCTGACTCACACCAGTGGTGATAATTTCTGTTTCCCATTCACGCAGTTGATAAAATTCTGGATGTCCTAAATAAGCCGTTGCTAAAACATCCCAAAAATAATAATCTTGGGGAATAACTAATGCATAACATTGTCCTGCTAAATCAGAAATGGGATAATGCCGTTGTCGCCCCATTTTTTGGACTAATTCTGATGTCACTGGCACATTATTTGTCAAATCCAAAGGACACATAATAATTTCAATTTGGGTTTGCCAAACTCGTGCTGCGGAAATTGAATCCCAATAAACATTCCATTCCGCAGAACCATCTTGTCCGGGTTCCAAACTTTTTTCTACGTTACCAGGAACATTCAAAGCACCACCCATCCAAACTATTTGATGAATTTTGGCTTCAATATCTGGTGCTTTTTCTAATGCCACTGCAACTGTCGTCAACGGCCCAGTTACCATCAAGGTTACGGGGTTTGATGCTTCGCGTAACACCTGAATCATAAAATCTTGTCCTGATTCGGCAACTAAAGGTGTAGTGATGGTTTCGCTTTGATTGAGAATGGGTAAATGGTCAACGATGAAGGAATCGCGGCGATAGAGATTAGGAAAGGGATTAATACCACGCACAGTACTTTGTGCGATCGGAATATGAGAAAATCCCATCAAATCGAGAATTTTCCGCGTGGCGCTAACAGCTGGTTGGATATAACAATCGGCTGGGGTGACGACAACACCGAGAAGTTCGATATTATCCATTGTCAGCAGCAGCATAGTTGCTAAATAATCATCTACACCGCCATCATGATCCATTAATACGAGTTGTTTTGACATATTTTAGGAGAATAAAAAAATGGATGAGTTTATGCAGGCTGCAATTCAAGAAGCAAAACAAGGCAGACAAGAAGGCGGAATTCCCATCGGTTCGGTTCTCGTCAAGGATGGCAAAATTCTCGGCAGAGGACATAACAAACGCGTCCAAGATGGCGATCCTGTTACCCATGCCGAAATTGATTGTCTCCGCAATGCTGGCAGAGTTGGTAACTATAGAGGTACAACACTATATTCAACCTTAATGCCGTGCTATTTGTGCGCTGGGGCGGTGGTACAATTTGGCATTAAAAAAGTTATTGCTGGAGAATCCAGAACTTTTCCTGGTGCCAAAGATTTTATGATATCTCACGGTGTAGAAGTAATCGATCTCAATCTTGAGG
The DNA here is from genome assembly GCF_014222165.1 of Nostoc sp. 2RC. Taxonomy (NCBI): domain Bacteria; kingdom Bacillati; phylum Cyanobacteriota; class Cyanophyceae; order Nostocales; family Nostocaceae; genus Nostoc; species Nostoc sp. 2RC. Next base: position 5,994 of record NZ_JACKZU010000257.1, on the reverse strand, counting down.
AATGCGAACAAATAATGAGTCAATTTATTGAAACTAACCCCGAACTTTGGAATGAAGATATTGGTAAATAAAGTTTCTGATACAGCAGTTTTTAATTCTTTTCAACTTAGTCCAAGTTGAGAACTAGAGTTTTTCAAAAGCGAATAGGACTTACGCAACGCCAGTGTTGTCATTACGTAAGTCCTATTTTAAATTGCACAGTTGCTTCCTCACACAGGATGCCCACTCCACAAGAGTTTACGAATGCACTATTTTAGCCTTGCCACGCCACTACAATTTAAGGTTTACTTTATAAGTGGTCTGTGAGTCTGCTTATTTCTCTGAAGAAAGTATATTTTGATAAATTGAGTCAAGGTGAGGCGATGTCTGCAACAGTTAGGGGAGCGTGGCGATCGCAATTTTTGGATACTATCTAAAATCCACTAGAAGCGGCTCAAATGTTGACCAGAATTATATTTTACGAACGTTTATACCTAATTTTACTGGATACTGTGTATTTTTCGGAAATCCTCGTGGCGTAATTGTGAAATCAAGTTTACCAATTTTGGTAACAAACTTTGCATGAACTATACATGACCGCAGCCAGTGTTTTCACTTATTGTCTTAATTAAGCAAGGAGTTGAAGGGAAACAAACATAACAATCAACTCCCAGCGAAAATCAACTTTAAACATTTTAATTGTCGGAGTAAAATCATGCAAGTTCTAGAAAACAACACCTTGTTTACTGAAGTTTCTGCTGAACAATCTGAGGTTGTGAGAGGTGGAAAAAAACGCAGTCACAGTAATAGTAATAGCTTGACTTTCGATTTAGATGCTTATCTGTTTGTTTTGGGTGCTGGGGTTGTATTCGGTAATCCTACACTTACTTCAGATGAAATTCAAGCTGGTTGGGAATATGCACTGGGTATTTAATTATCCTGTTTTTCACTTATTGTCTTAATTAAGCAAGGAGTTGGAGGAAAACAAAACTAACAACCAACTCCCCGCAAATATCAACTGTCAACATTTTAATTCTTGGAGCAAAATCATGCAAGTTCTAGAAAATAACACCTTGTTTAATGAAATTTCTGCTGAACAATCTGAGGTTGTGAGAGGTGGAAAAAAACGCAGTCACAGTAATAGTAATAGCTTGACTTTCGATTTAGATGCTTATCTGTTTGTTTTGGGTGCTGGGGTTGTATTTGGTAATCCTAGCCTTACCTCAGATGAAATTCAAGCTGGCTGGGAATATGCATTGGGTATTTAATTATCTGATATAAAGCTTAACTAAGCATGTGAGAGATATCAGCGTCGAGTAAGAAACTAAATACTGGAGCATTAAGACAGTGTTCCAGTATTTAAATCATTCCTCAAAACAATCCTAAAAATTGGCATCAATAAAGGAGGAAAAATGAACATTAATCAAAGCGTTCCAATTTTTACAGAGCTAATTAATGAACAAGCTGCTGTTGTCAGTGGTGGTGCAATTCCTATATTTGTTTATGATGACAAAACACCTAAGATTCTCAATGCAGACGGACACGGTAAAGAAGTAATTCTTGCTTATCCTACTCCTAGTCCCTCTCCTGAACCTGACAATAGTATTGGTAGCCAGTTATGGTTTCCAGTGGGAATTTAAACGTTACCAAAAATCACGAATACAAAGTGGGTAATTAACAATTAAAACGATTAATTACAAAACCCTTCGTCTATAACAAATTTTCAGTGGGGGTTTAAATCCCCGACTGAAAATATCTTGAAATTTGAATTGTTAATTTATGCTTTTGGCTTGTAAATTGCTTATTGTTAAAACCAGTTTAATACAAGCGAACGATGGAAGATAGTAACCCTCTTTTTCAAGAAATTACCCCTGAAGAATCTGCTAGTGTCAGTGGAGGTAATTTACAAGTTGGTTTTGACATGAATACTTATTTATTCATGTTGGGTGCTAGTGTTGTATTTGGTAATCCTGGACTTACTCAAGATGAAATTCAATTTGCTTGGAAGTCAGCTTTTATAATTTCAAATACATCACGTTTTTGCAGAAGTAGACGCAGGAGATCGAATTGTAATCAGTGTATCTGGTAGACAGTTTGAAGTTAAAAGCTTTTATATGAATATATTATGAAACGGTTTGCATAATATATTCATAGTTTTTTAAAGCAAAAATTTTGGCACAACTTAATATCTGTATTTTTGTTTATGAAATATCATTATGTTCCACAACATAGTGAAGAAGATTGTGGCGCTGCTTGTATTGCCTCAATTGCTAAACACTATGGTAGAACTTTTACTCTTAGTCGTGTGCGTGAAGCTGTAGGTACTGGACAATTAGGAACAACTTTATTGGGGTTAAAACGAGGCGCAGAAATGCTTGGTTTTAATGCTCGCCCAGTGAAAACTTCGCCAGAATTATTAAAACGGATGAATGAAGCACCGCTACCAGCAATTATTCACTGGCAAGGGCATCATTGGGTAGTTTTATATGGTAAAAAAGGCAAAAAATATGTAGTTGCCGATCCGGCTGTGGGTTTGCGTTATCTGTCTCCAAAAGATTTAGCAGACGGGTGGGGCGATTGGTTAATGTTGTTGCTGGAACCTGATGCAATACGCTTTCACGAGCAAGAGAATGATAAGATTGGAGGTTTTTGGCGTTTTTTTAAACGCATTTGGATTTTTAGAGCAATTCTGGCTCAAGCTTTACCTCTGAATTTATTGTTAGGATTACTATCTTTAGCTTCACCTTTCTTACTACAAATTCTTACTGATGATGTGCTGGTTCGGGGTGATACAAAATTACTCACGACAATGGCGATCGCAGTAGTTGTGATGAATATAATTTCTAGTAGTTTATCTTGGGTACAATCTAACTTAATTGCTCATTTTGCCCAGCGTCTACAATTAGGGCTAGTTTTAGAATTTGGGCGGCAAATTCTCCAATTACCCCTTTCTTATTATGAGGCTAGACGTAGTGGAGAAATTGTCAGTCGTTTGCGAGATATTGACCAAATTAATCAGTTAGTATCTCAAGTTGTTGTGACTTTGCCTAGTAAGTTTTTTATTGCCATTATTTCTTTTTCATTGATGGCTTTCTATAGCTGGAAATTAACAATAGTTGCTTTATTTGTATCTGTATTCATGACCTTATCTACAATCGTATTCCAGCCAAAATTACAACAAAAAACTCGTGATGTTTTAGTAACAGAAGCAGAAGCACAAGGTCTATTAGTTGAAACCTTTAAAGGTGCTTTGACTCTGAAAACCACCACAGCCGCACCACAATTTTGGGAAGAATTGCAAAGTAGGTTTGGTAAAATTTCTACTTTGACACTCAACACAATTCAGATTGGCATTATAAATGGTACATTCTCGAACTTGGTTTCTGGAGTTGGTAGTATTGTTTTGCTGTGGTTTGGAGGGAATTTAGTCATTAATCCCCAAGAACATTTGAGTATTGGGCAATTGCTAGCATTCAATTCCATGAATAGTAATTTTGTTGGTTTAATAGGGACTGTAATCAATTTTGTAGATGAATTTACCCGTGCGAAAACTGCTACTCAACGCTTGACAGAAGTCATAGACGCGACTCCAGAAAACCAAGGAGATGCTAAAAAACCATTTGTCAAAATTGTTGAGGATGCTGATATTGTTTGTAGTCACATCAATTTTCATTATGCGGGTAGAGTGGAATTATTAGAAGACTTTTCTTTAACTATTCCTGGCGGCCAAGTTATCGCTATTATCGGTAAATCTGGTTGTGGTAAAAGTACCTTAGCCAAAATAATTGCAGGCTTGTATCCTATACAATCAGGTAATATCCGCATTGGACTTTATAACATACAGGATATTTCTCTTGAATGTCTGCGTCAACAGATAGCTTTAGTTCCTCAAGATGCTCACTTTTGGAGTCGTTCGATTATTGAAAACTTCCGTTTAGGTGCGCCTCACGTTACCTTTGAACAGATTGTGAGAGCTTGTCAAATTGCTAATGCTGATGAATTTATTAGTAAACTTCCTGACAAGTATCAAACGATTTTAGGTGAATTTGGAGCAAACATTTCTGGGGGACAACGGCAAAGATTGGCAATAGCAAGAGCCATTGTTACAGATCCACCAGTGTTAATTTTGGATGAATCAACTTCTGGACTCGATCCAGTAAGTGAAGCGCAAGTTTTAGATGAATTATTTAAACATCGTCGTGGTAAAACTACTATTTTGATTACCCACCGTCCGAAGGTAATTAATCGTGCTGACTGGGTTGTTTTACTAGATGGAGGTAAGTTAAAAATTCAAGGTTCTTTGCAGAGATTACGTTCTATATGTGGAGAACATTTAGAGTTTTTAAATCCTTAATAATGACCAACGATCAATGACTAATTTTAATTATGCTGTACACTTATAATCAAAAAGTTTTACCATCAGTTCCAAGTGAAGAATTTCTTCCACCTGTAAGCCGTTGGACATCGTTAGCAGGAATTTTCCTGATTGGTAGTATTAGTTCTGGGATTAGTCTAGCTTCATGGATGAAATACAATGTCACAGTGAAAGCAACGGCGGCTGTGCGTCCTACTGGAGAAATTCGTTTAGTACAACCGAAGGTTGAAGGAACGGTGAAAAGTATTTTGATCAAAGAAAATCAACTTGTTAAAAAAGGTGATGCTATTGCTTATCTGGAAGATGACCAATTGCAAATTAAAAAGAGCCAACTTGAAGCTAGCATTCAGCAAGATAAATTACAAATTATTCAAATTGAGGCTCAAATTCGGGCTTTAAATACCCAAATTTTAGCTGAAGCTACAATCGCAGAAAGGACGATTATTTCTGCAAAGACAGATTGGGAACGCACTCAAAGAGAATATCAGGAAAAGCAAGTTACCACTAGTAACGAATTACTAGCAGCACAAGCCAATTTAGAAAAATCTGAAGCTGATTTGCATAAAGCCAAAGCCGATTTGAGTTTTGCTGAAGTGGATCGCGATCGCTATCAACAATTATCAGAACTCGGTGCAATTGGAGGACGTGAGTACGAACAAAAAAAACTTGCGGTTGAGCAAACTAAAGCCATTCTAGAGGCTACAAAAAAATCTCTTGATATCGCCAAAACTCAAGTTAATTCAGCCCAAGCTGCTGTGAATCCAACAAATGCTACAGTAGCGATCGCATTTGAACGCATCACCCAAGAAACTGCTAGAGGCCAAGCCACTATTGCTACTCTGCGAAAAGAAAAACAAGCTTTAATTCAAAGGCGAGTGGAAATTCAAAATCAAATCGGACAATCACAAAAAGAAATTCAACAGGTAGTCAATCAACTGCAAGATACTATTTTAAGAGCTAGCAACGATGGTATTATCCTAAAACTAAATTTACGCAATAATGGACAAGTTTTACATGCAAGTGAAGCTATTGCCGAAATTACTCCTAATAATGCTCGTCTGATTATTAAAGCATTAATTCCCACCCAAGAAATCAAAAATGTTGCTGTTGGTCAAACAGCACAACTACGAATTGATGCTTGTCCATATCCTGATTATGGCACTTTAAAAGGAGTCGTTCAAGCTGTATCACCAGATGCCATTAACTCTAACAATAATAATACAAATACGCCAACATCTAATTCGATAACTCCTGCTGCTAGCTATTTTGAAGTCACAATTCAACCTGAAAGTCTCATCTTTGGAAATAGCCATCAGTGTCATCTGCAATCTGGTATGGAAGCCAAAGCTGACATTATTTCTAAACAAGAAACAGCACTACAATTTCTGTTGAGAAAAGCTAGATTAATTACCGATTTATAAAATTAACTAACAAAGTATGCTTGAGAAACAGAATTTACGCAGCGAGATTATTTGTTGAGGTCGGGAACACTGGGCATTGGGTATGGGGAGAGGACAAGGAAACAAAGGGCAAAAATTGTTGCAATTTGTCTCCTTGTCTTTGATTTAAATAAATAAATAATACGTGATGATTCTTAATTTTGTTATTAACAATAAACAATTTATTATAATAAGTATATG